>JBDKHH010000384.1:0-2571 GCA_039797785.1 Bacteroidota bacterium
ACGTTACCGAATGAACCAACATTTGTAACAGTAAATGTACCACCTTGAATGTCTTCTGGTTTCAATTTATTGTTACGTGCATTGTTTGCTAATTCATTTACTGATTTTGTTAAACCTGTTAGGTTCATACGGTCAGCATTTTTGATAACTGGAACAATTAAGTTTCCTGAAGGTAAAGCCGTTGCCATACCAATATTGATGTCTTTACGTTTTACGATTGTTGTTCCACTAACAGAAACATTGATCATTGGGAAATCTTTAATCGCTTTCACAATTGCCTCAATGATGATTGGCGTAAATGTGATGTTTTCACCTTCACGTTTCGCGAATTCACCTTTGATTTTATTTCTCCAGTTTACAATATCTGTTACATCCGCTTCAACATACGAAGTTACGTGTGGCGCAACGTGAACAGACATCACCATGTGCTCAGCGATAATTTTACGCATACGATCCATTTCGATGATTTCATCTCCTGGATTTGGAATAACAACTGGTCCTTTGATGTTTGCAAGGAATCCAGTGTTTTCTGCTGGTAAAGCAGCAGGTGCAGCAGTTGTCGATGTGATAACCGGTGAACCACTAGCTGTTGTAGCAGCAACTGTTGTTGAAGAAGCTACTGGAGCAGCCGCTGCAGCTGGTGCCGCAGTGCGATTATCAACGTAATCTAAAATATCTTTTTTCGTAACTCGTCCACCTTGACCTGAGCCATTTAAGTTTTCAAGTTCACCCATAGAAATTCCTTCTTTCTCAGCAATGCTTCTTACTAAAGGAGAATAGAATTTACCTGATGGTCCATTTTTGTCAATTAATTCTGATGTTCCATTCACACTTGCAACAACTTCTTGAACATTGTTAGCAATTGTAGTTGCAGCAGCTGCTGGAGTTGGAGTACTTTCTGCTACAGGAGCAGGAGCAGCGCCACTTCCATCCGTTGAAATAATAGCGATTACGTCACCAACTTGAGCAACTTGGTCAACTTCAAAGAAACGTTGTACCAAAACACCACCAGCTTCTGACGGCAATTCGTTATCAACTTTATCAGTAGCAACTTCAACTAAAGGCTCATCAATTTCAACTGAATCACCAATGTTTTTCAACCAATTTGTAATTGTCGCTTCTGTAACGCTTTCTCCCATTTTAGGAAGTCTAATTTCAATCTGTGCCATATTATTAGAATGGATATCTTAAATTTTCGAGTACAAAAGTAAGCTAAAAATCGGTTTCTACAAGCGGTAGAAGAGGGAATTATCGATCGAGTTTTTTCCATGCTTTCAAGAGGATTCCAAAATCCTTCTGAATTGAATAATCACGGGCGTAAATCAGGTTCAATTTATCCGTAATTGTCTTGTCGTCAAACACAAGTCCATCATTCGGATTTAAGACACCTTTTTTGATGCGTGGCAACTGATAAGCCTGATTGCTATCATTACTCAAATAGCCTACAAATGATAATTTCCCGAAAAATATTCTAAAAATATTTCGAATGAAATTTAACGGTTTTTTGTAGCTAAAAGCAAGAATTGGAGAGGAGAGAATAAACACAAAAGAAAGCAATAAATCAAATGTTCGTTTTGAACGTATATTCTCGGTTTTTGTGATGGAATTGATATTCAATACATACAAATCACCAGCGGTTTCAATGGAATTACTTCCTATCAATGATAATGAATCAGGTTGGGCAATTTTAAAATCGATTTTGGAAGAGTCAATCGCTGTCATCCAATGGATAATGGTTTGAGCTGAAGTGTCTTTTGCACAAAATATGATTTCGTTGATATCATGGATGTACGTGATTTGATCCAACTGATTCAAAGTGCCGACAGCGCCAACTTCTTTTTCTTCTCCAACTGAAACGTGCTCAATTAAATCGATGTTTGGATTTGTTTGCTTTAGGATTTCAGTAACACGTTTAACTTCATCCGACTCACCAACAATGGCAAACTTCTTGTTTTTCTTACGTACAAGACTAAATTTTCTGCCAATTGCAAAATGCAAAAACAAGCGTGAAAGGAGAAAATAACCAATCATCCAGCCAGCACCAACAAGAATGTACAAACGCGAAAATTGCCATGATTTTGGTAAAAGTGCGTAAGCTACTAGAATGACCAATGTAGATAAGGTTACTCCTTTGAAATATTTTAAAGGTTTGATAGGGTAATCATAGCCACCATTAAATAAAACGCCTAAGAGCCAAATGACGGTATAAATTGGGATAGAAACATTAACGACAGAATCTGGGAATTCAATAGAGCTCATTTTCCACTGATTCGTAAGTGCAAACAATCCTGTGATTAAAATTGCACTATCAATTACCGGAAGAAAGGCTTGCTTTATGAAACGCGATGCCAATGCTAAGAATGCTCTAAAATAGATTGCAGCATTAATTAAGAAGGAAAAGAGACGAGCGTTTTTCTGCGAGAAATGTTTTTCGGCGAAAATGATCATTGCGCGGTAAAAAACAAACACATAATTCACTGAACTTTTTTTCGTGCTTTCTCCTTTATAATGAATAATGCGCGTTTCAGGAAAATAGTAATTTTTATAGCCACCTTTTATGATACGATAAGA
>JBDKHH010000385.1:0-6105 GCA_039797785.1 Bacteroidota bacterium
GGAACCTTGAATCGCGGAAAAGATTTTTATGGAAAAGTACTTCGTTTGCACCGTAATTTGATGTTAGATGATGTTGGAGAATGGATTACTGGAATATCGGCACTGATTTTCTTCTTTATGATCATCAGTGGAATTATCCTCTGGTGGCCAACTAGTAAGCGCAACCGAAAAGAGAAATTGGTCATTAAACGCCATTCTCATTGGATTAAAAAGAATTATGATCTTCACAGTGTATTAGGTTTTTATGCCAGTTGGATGATTTTGTTTACGGTTGTTACGGCGCTAATTTGGTCATTTGAATGGGCTGAAAAAGGAATGTTTGCTTTAACCAATTCAAGCAAAGAAAAGCGAATGGAAGTGACCTCAAATGGTAAAAAAGATTCGACAGAATTGAGTTTGTCTACAATTTATTCTAGTTCCGTTGAATTATATCCCGAAAGCAGTGAATTGATTCTGTTTTTACCTGAAGATGAAAAAGGTTCAATTCGCACAATGCATCGCTACAGTTCGGGTTTTTTCAAACGTCAAGACAACGTTTTTTATGATCAATATACTGGTGAAATAATTAAAGACAAACCATTTGATTCTTTTTCAACTGGGATGAAATTGCGCATCAGTAACGAAAATATTCATACAGGTCGTTCGTTTGGATTGATTGGAAGATGGATTGTTTTCTTTGCCAGTTTAATTTGTGCAAGTTTACCAATTACAGGCTTTTTAATTTGGAACAATAAACGAAAAATTGCAAAACAACTTTAATAACCTCAGTTCGGTTATTCTTTAGAAGTTCAGATTTCATTTTAAATGATTGATTTAGGCGTGATTATGAAGTTTTAGCTGGCTAAAACATGTAATCACAACGACAAGCAATCAAATTAAAATGGAAAGCTTTAGGTTGATTCCGCCTCTAAAAGGCCATTTTCTTCCTAAAACTCATTCACAATAAATGATTATTGCTCTTTCGTTTTAGTCGAATATAGCCATTTATAAGCGGTCTGAACTCAAAATAATAATCGAACTGAGGTTAATAAGGAATTAACGAGAGGCACTTAGGAAATTAGGTGCCTTTTTTGTTATTTCGTGCTCAAACAATATTATCCATGAGAGAAGAAGATTTATTAGACAGCCAAGCAAAAGTTAAACCTGATTTCAAAGAATTTGATTTCCCTATTGACTTTAGATTCAAATTAGGCACAATTTCAAATGACTTTGTTGCTACAGATGCAAATGGCAGAACCTTGGCGTATGTGCGTCAAAAAATGTTTAAACTGAAAGAAGCGATCATGGTGTATGCTGAAGACAGTAAAACAAATTTGTTGTATAAAATTAGTGCTGACCGCATCATCGATTTTAATGCAAGTTATGAGTTTACAGACGCAAATGGTTTTGTTTTGGGAAGCGTTGGTCGTAAAGGAATGCGTTCTCTTTGGAAAGCACAATATGAAATTTTCGATACAGAAAAGAAACAAGAATACACGATTCGTGAAGAGAATCCATGGGCAAAGGTATTCGATGTTTTATTGAGCGAAGTTCCGCTTTTAGGAATTTTCACAGGTTATTTATTCAATCCAAAATATGGAATTGTAAATCAAAATGGTGAAACAGTTGCTCGACTTTCTAAAGAAGCTTCATTCTTTGGTCGAAAGTTTAAATTGGTAAAATTAGGTGAGCTAAAAGATGGTGATTCGGAGCGTCTGTTATTGGCATTGATGATGATGATGCTTTTAGAGCGCAGAAGAGGATAAAAAAGAAGGTGGATAACAAAGCACTATTCAGCGTCGTTATTTTCGGAAATCGAAGTTGGTCATTTACGTTTGTAAACTCCCAACATCTCTTCCTCAATGCCTTGCTTAATATCACTTTGTTATCCACCTTTAAGTTTCTAACTACGCGTTTACCTTTTACGACAGCGTTTTTTTATTTAATGATAATCTTTTTGTTCAGAATTTGTGTTTCGGTTTGAATATTCAACCAATACATTCCACTTGCTAAATTTGTAGGAAGTTTAAAGTTCTCATTTTCAAGTAATCCTTGTGAAAGCACTTTTCCATTGAAATCGATGAATTGAAGTTTGGCTCCATTTTCGATTCCTTGGATGTTCAACATTCCTCCTGATACTATCGGATTTGGATAAACTGATACTGATTTTTCCTGCTGAACAATACCTAAATCACTTGTAATATTAATGTTATCAACGTAAATGTTGTTCCCCCAATGTCCATGATTTCTATACGCAACAATCACTTTATTAAAATTGGCGAAAGAAGATAAATCAATCGTTTCTGTTCGCCATTGTGTTGCTGTAGGAGTGAAATAATCTGAACTATTTGGAGCTGTTCCTAATGTCCCACCACCTTTTAAAAACATACTTGAAAAGGTTGCTCCACAATCCGTAGAAACCAAAACTTCTAATGTGTCTGAGTATTGGCCGCCATATTCTGCGTACGCAACATCAAACGACATAGTAATAGCTGACATGTTCAAGGTGTTGAAGGGAATATTCATGTCATCGGCTGTACCTTGAGAATCATAATCATAATTTTTAAACAGCGCACTTTGTGTTGAATTTCCATAGCCTCCAGCATCTGAAGTGGATTCCCATTGTGCGTTATTATCATAATTCGTTTGAAACCAACCTGTCGGTAAGAATTCTGCCTCAAAATTTTCATCGATGAATTGCGGTGTTGCTAAATTATTTACGGTAACATACAATGAATCTTGGTCCGTATTTCCGTTTTGATCTGTAATCGTTAATACCGCCAAATGACTTCCTGTAGTAGCAAAATACACACTCGGATTTCTATCATTTGACGCAGAAGGCGAACCTGTTGGAAAACTCCATTCCCAAGTTGCCCCTTGATGATTTAAAAATGAATGATCTTCATAGTAGAACGAATCTGTTTCACAAAACACTGTTTGAGATAATTTATCGACCATAATTCTACAAATTGGTTGAGCAGGTTGATCGTGTAATGGCGTTTCCCAAATTCCTTTTCCATACGAAGCCATTCTCAATTTTCCATCACGGTAAAAAGGTCGTAAAATATTCGTGCTAGAAAAAGTTGGTAAACCTGAATTGTCAATTGCCCAAGTACTTGTGTTGTTTTGATAATATACTGCTTTATCTGTTCCAGCGTACAAACCACCATCTGTTCCAGCAACATAAGCCAATGAGTGAATTGTTTCACCGTTCAATGCTGGAGTTGTAATATTTGTCCACGAACTTCCTCCGTTCGTTGTATGAAACACTTTGCTACCGTTTGCGCCACTCGGATAAGCCATCCACAATTCGTTCTCATTTTCAGGGTTGATTGCTAACAAAGCTCGGCGACTATTTCCAGCAGGTAGTGTAACTGGATCCCACAAAAATCCACCATTCGTTGTTTTCCACAAATAACCTAAACTTCCTGAAGAAGGACGTTGGTGGACATACATAACATCTGGATTTGATGAAGAAATTTCTATTTGATTCACAAATACATTTGCTGATGTTCCAAAGGTATTAACCAGTGAATAGGAGCCACCGCCATCTGTTGTTTTCCATAATTTATGGTCTTTTCCAATGAATGCAATAGAATAACAATTTGGATGAAATTCCATTTCACTTGATTCAGCGGCCCAATAACTTTCGTTTGGACTCATGCCGTTAGAGAAATTTAAAATTGGATCATTCAGATTCAATGGCAAGTATTTTCCACTAATATCTGAAAAGTACGTTTTACGATTATTTCCAGGATTAACGTATCCAGTTGGAGCTTCACCACCACCAAGTTCTAAAAACGTTCCATTTCCATAATTCTCATAATAGGCCAAGTTTCCGTTGTGATACAAACCTCCAACTAATACATCTTCGTTCCATCCACTTCCAAATCCCCAGAAATCCGAACCGTTTACACCATCCATCATGAATGTTGGGTCAGTATTGAAGAAATCACTTGAATGATAAACGCCACCATCCGTTGTAATCCATGTTTCTCCATTGATTTGTCTGAAGTCTTGCATGTCAACGTGCATGTCGATAGGTCCACCAACATATCCTGCAACACTTTCAAAAGTTGCAGCACCATCAGTTGAACGATATAAATTCAATCCTCCAACCATTATCTCATCCGCATTGGTTGGAGAAGCAACGATTGCACAATTGTAAAATCCTTGGTGATAGGTCCAACCTGGATTTCCGTATGCAAGATTTAAGTGAGATGCAGTATATGGTCCACCATCTGGTCCATTTGGCAATGTCCAACTTGATCCACCATCTGTACTTTTATAAACGCCAATAAAACCAAAATCATTCGCTTTTGCTTCTCCGATTAAATAAGCGTAAACACGATTTGGATCAGCTGGAGTTACTGCGATTCGTCCACCTCCAACTGTTCTCGCTGCATCAGTAGAAGAATACCAACCTGTTGATTGGATTGTCCAAGTAGCACCTGAATCAGTTGATTTATAAAATTCGCAAATGATTAAAGTAGGATTGTTTTTTAATAAATACAACGTAGCTCCATTGGCTGTGTTTTCCTTAATATCGTAGCTTGCTTGCGTATAAAGACTGACCCACGACGTTCCTCCGTTTGTTGAACGATACAATCCTTTATCTGTTGCAGCCAAAACAATTTGCGTGTTTGCTGAATTGATGAGAATTTCGTTGACATTTAAATTGCTTTCAGGCATTACGTTCACCCAAGTAGATCCACCATCAATACTTCGAAAAATTCCTGAATTTCCTCCAGCAAAAACAATTGAAGCATTGCTCGGATGAACTTCAACGGCTGTAACACCGCTACCAAAATTTTCACCCATCGAAGTACAATTCCAGTTTTGTCCTCCATCAGTACTTTTGTAAACTTCGCCCGGTTCTGTTCCTAAATATAATACAGCTGGTTGCCCCGCACATTGATCTATCGAATAAATATTCGCTTGACCTGAACCTAAACTGCCATTTCCTTGCGTATTGTGAATCGGTCCGACTAACGACCAATTCGAATTTTTTGCAAGACTTTGTTTGGCAAGGTAAGCCTGTTTCATAGTCTCAAGTTCTTCAGCAGAATAAACAGTGACATAACCTAAATCATTTACCTGATCCATTGTTGTTCTTCGCCAACGTTTGTAATACTGTGTATAAAACGATTTCGTGTAAACGTGATTCTTGTAATAAGAACGATACAAACTATCAACTTCGAAAACATTTGGCTGATTATCAAACATTTTCTGAATCCATTCGGGCTGTTGAGCCAATTCTTGTTCGGATGGTCTGTAGGTCGATTGCCCAAAAGAGAATGTGCAACAAAGCACAAATAGCGTTATAATTAATTGTTTCATTTAGATTATTTTGCACTAAAGTAGGGACAGAAAGATCGAAATTCAATTCAAAATTGGAATATTCTTGGTAGGCTAATTGGTATACGCTAATTTTAGAGAATCAAATTCTAATAATGGTTAAACGTATACTTCCTTTTTTGATTGTTGTTTTAACGACAAACGCATTTTCTCAAAATACATCAATTGATGTTTTACATTATACGCTTAAAATGCATGTGTATGATTCAACCAATAGAATTTCGGTAGAAGAGCAAATTGATTTTAACTGGTTGGATACCTTGCAATCACCAATGTTTGATTTGGAGTCCTTGAATTCAAGGGGGAAAGGAATGGTTGTTTCTGCTGTCACGGATCATTCTTCAAGAGTTTCTTTTTTGCAAGAAGGTCAACAGCTTAAAATTGTTGGGCTCAAAGCTGTTGGTAGGAAGCAACTGTCACTTGTTGTAAAGTATGAAGGAATTCCATCAGATGGATTGGTAATTAGTGCGAATAAGTATGGAGATCGAACATTCTTTGGAGATAACTGGCCAAATCGCGCACATTTATGGTTTGCGTGTAATGATCATCCTTCAGATAAAGCGACAATAGCCTATGAAGTTACTGCTCCAAAAAACTATGAAGTGATAGCCAATGGTGCCTTTATTTCACGAACGGACATTTCTGCCGCGGAAGCGCGAACAACTTATGAATCTTCAGTCGTATTGCCAACAAAAGTGATGGTCGTTGGAATTGCAAATTTTGAAATCAAGAGTGTACCGAATAGTGATTCATCAATAGAAATCAGTT
>JBDKHH010000386.1:0-13704 GCA_039797785.1 Bacteroidota bacterium
CAATACAATAATAAACCAATACTTCAAGAAATTTATTTACCTAATAAACCGGTCATCCCATTAAAGACAAAAGGATATGCCACAAATAAAATTGTTTTCATTTGGACAGCGTTTACAATTATTGTCGTTCATTTTTCTATGGGTTTTGAGCAGTTATTGGATGGATTCTGGATTGCACTATTACCTGTTTATTTATTTTCCACCATTGGTATCGTTCAGTTTGTAAGAAATTCAGAGAAAAATGATTTTGAGGAATTACTAAATCGTTATGAGCAGGAGAACTCCTTCTATACCAATCAATTGAATAAAAAAGCAAAAAGTGAGCAACGATATCACATTGAAAAATTAAAGAATGAGTATTATTCAAACTTTGAAAATCTGAAAATTTATTTGTCAAAAATTTTTGAAGATAATGTGTCAGTTAATGTTGATTTCAAGCGATTAAACAAAAGTTTGGGTAAAGTAAGCAAAGGGGTTTCAGAGAATGATTTCTTTGAATTATTAAAAAGAGAGCTTAATGAATATCAAATGGACAATATGTCTGAGATTAATTTTGGTTCATTTAGCTTGTTCCCAGATATTCTGATTAAATCAATAAAATATGGTATTTACATAGCTATTGAAATTGATGAACCTTATGTCGGATTTAATGGTAAACCAATTCATTTTTTAGAGGGTTCGGATGATTTTCGTGATAAAAATTTTTTAGACTTTGGTCTTTCTATTATTAGATTTGCTGAGATTCAAATAGTTGAACAACCACAAGAATGTGTCAATCTTATTCGAGATATTTTTGAATGCGTACACAATCGGGAAAAAGAACATTCATTTAACGCTTTGAAAAAAGTCAAATGTTGGTCTAAGGATGAGGCTCACGAAATGGCTTTTAAGCAAGCAAGACTAACATATTTGCCATCAAAGTATCATGAAAAAATTAAATTTGAAACCTATTCAAAGGAAAAATTTTACGAAATCTAAATAGTTTTTGTTGACATTAAACTATCCTTAAGTTCGTGTGCGGTTTTCCGTACACCCGTGCGGTAAACCCTCTATTTTGCCATTTCACCGAAAAAACCAGCGCTTCCACTAGGGCAAGACGAACGTTTTTATTAGCTTAGGGGCTGTAAAAAACATGGGCATGAAAATGTCGTAGTAAGATTGAAGAAATGATATTCAACGAAGACTCAAGAGTAAAGATTCCTACTATCCTTCATTTGATGAAGTTAGGCTATTCCTATCTTTCGCTTAAAGGCCTGAAATGGGACGAAACAACGAATATCGTTACCCATGTATTTACCGAAAATATCCTCCGTCTAAATCCAGATTTGAGTGAGAGTGATGTGAAACGATTCTACGATGAAGTATCACTTTGTTTAGAGAATGAAGATTTGGGGAAAGCATTCTATGAGAAACTGACCGATAAATCTGGTATTCGTTTGATTGATTTCGAAGATTTTAATAACAATGCATTCCATGTAGTTACTGAGTTTACATGCAAAAAGGATGATGAAGAGTTCCGTCCAGACATAACTCTTCTAGTTAATGGAATGCCTTTGGCCTTTATTGAGGTAAAGAA
This sequence comes from Bacteroidota bacterium, assembly GCA_039797785.1. GTDB lineage: Bacteria > Bacteroidota > Bacteroidia > Flavobacteriales_D > Crocinitomicaceae > M0103. The sequence goes on from JBDKHH010000386.1 coordinate 1,577, forward strand.
ACCAAACAATTTAGACGGAATACAAGCAGAACACAAGCGCATTCAAACACGTTTTCAAAATAAGAAATTCAGAAAGTTTGTGAACATCACCCAATTGATGGTTTTCTCAAACAACATGGAATACGATGATAGTTCTCCTCTTCCGTTGGAAGGCGCATTTTATGCAACGGCATCCTATGCTAAACCAATTTTCAATTATTTCAGAGAAGAACAATCATTTGATTTGTCAATGGTTTTAAGTGATATCGATGACCAGGACGAATCAACGGTATTGAAGGATAACAATTTGTTGAGTATAAAAAACTCTCCTGAGTTCATTACGAATAAGGATCCGAAGAATCCTACAAATCGTATTTGCACCTCACTTTTTCAGCGTGATCGATTGGCTTTTGTGTTGCAATACGGGATTGCTTATGTGAAGGAAAAACGCGGTTTGCAAAAACACATCATGCGTTACCCTCAATTGTTTGCGACAAAAGCAATTGAAACGAAATTGGAAGAAGGCGTAAAAAAAGGAATCATTTGGCACACACAAGGAAGCGGTAAAACAGCTTTGACGTTCTATAATGTGAAATACTTGACGGATTACTTCCAAAAGAAAAGTGTCGTTCCAAAATTCTATTTCATTGTTGACCGATTAGACCTGTTGATTCAATCTGCGAGAGAATTCAAAAGCAGAGGTTTGGTGGTGCATGAAATTAACTCTCGAGAAGAATTTTCCAAAGACATCAAATCAACAAGTGTTATCCATAACAATTCCGGGAAACCCGAGATTACAGTAGTGAATATTCAGAAGTTTGCCGATGATCCAGATGTTGTTCGAAATACGGATTACAACTTAAATATTCAGCGAATTTATTTCTTAGATGAAGTACATCGCAGCTACAATCCAAAAGGAAGTTTCTTAGCGAATTTGCATGAATCAGATGTGAATGCAATCAAAATTGGATTAACAGGAACGCCATTATTAGGAACAGATTATACTTCCAAATCACTGTTTGGTGGGTACATTCATAAATATTATTACAATTCATCCATTGCCGACGGTTATACTTTGCGCTTGATTCGTGAAGAAATCGAAACCGAGTACAAGATGGATATGAAAAAAGCCTTGGAAGACATTAAAATTCTACAAGGTGATGGAGAACGTAAAATTGTGTATGCACATCCGAAGTTCGTTGAGCCAATGTTGGATTACATCGTTCAAGATTTCGAAAAAGCACGTATTTCGATGAATGACAATTCAATTGGTGGAATGGTCGTTTGTGACTCCTCTGATCAAGCCAAACAATTGTTCGAAATTTTCCAACATAAATACGCAACTCCAACCGAAGAGGAAACAAGCTATGCAATGGCTGCTGAAGATCGCGCTAGTTATGGAGGATCAAAAGCTGCTGAAAGCAAAGTGAAATCTGCTGCGTTGATTTTACATGATATCGGCACAAAACAGGAACGTAAGGATCAGGTAGAAGATTTCAAAGATGGGAAGATTGACTTCTTGTTTGTTTACAATATGTTGTTGACCGGATTCGATGCCCCGCGTTTAAAGAAATTGTACGTTGGTCGTGTGATTAAAGCGCATAACCTCTTGCAAACCTTAACGCGTGTTAACAGAACCTACAAAGATTTTCGTTATGGATATGTGGTGGATTTTGCAGACATTCAAAAAGAATTCGACAAAACAAACCGCGATTACTTCAATGAATTGCAATCTGAATTAGGTGATGAAATGGAGCATTATTCCAACCTGTTTAAATCGCAAGAAGAAATCAATACAGAAATACAGAATATCAAAGATGTTTTGTTCCATTTCGATACAAAGAATGCTGAAAATTTCTCTCAACAAATTTCGCAAATCAAAGACCGCGGCGAAGTGCAACGTTTGGTAAAAGCGTTGAATGATGCTAAAAGTTTGTACAACTTGATTCGTCTTTCAGGAAACTACGAATTGTTGGACAAACTGGATTTCCACAAATTAACGGTACTTTCCCGCGAAGCGAATAATCATTTAGCCTTAATCAATACGAAAGAAGCATTTGAAAACAATGTTGACACTTCTAACCTATTGAACATTGCCTTGGAAGATGTGCTTTTTGCCTTTGTAAAAGTGAAGGAAGAAGAAATGGTCCTTGCCGACCAATTGAAAAACATCCTTCAAAAAACACGTGAAGCGTTGGGTGGCAATTTTGACCAAAAAGATCCACACTTTATTTCTTTGAAAGAAGAATTGGAGCGCTTGTTCAAGAAGAAAAACTTGAACGAAGTCACCAAAGAAGAAATGGAAGCAAATATCAAAGCTCTGCAAGATATTTACGATCAAGCAAAAGAATTGGAACGCAAAAACCAATTACTTCGTGCTAAATACGATAATGATGAAAAATATGCGCGCTTGCACAAACGCTTGATGGAAAAGAATCCGTTGACGGAAAGTGAAAGCAAATTATTCGAAGCATTGCAAGGATTGAAACAAGAAGTGGATAATCAACTACAGCAAAATTCACAAATTCTCGAAAACGAAAGTTATGTGGAACGCATGATTATGCGCTTTGTCTTGGAACAATTTAAAAACAAACAAAACATACCAATGGATTTAGACGCATCAAAACGCGTGAATGCTATGGTAGTGAAAGAATATATGAATGAATTCTACGGAAGAGTAGCTTAAGAAAATATGACAAAAACAATACAATTCGAACGACAAACAAAAGTCCTCATCGACGAACTAAAAAGCGTCTGTGCGAATTACGGATTAGGAAATGATGGAAATGAATTCAAAATCATTACCCAAGTTTTCCTGTACAAATTCTTGAATGATAAATTTGCGCACGAAGTACAAAAAATAGATGCCAAATTAGCAAAAGCAGACAACTGGGAAGCCGAATTAAAAAACTACTCCGCTGAAGAATTTGAAATGCTGACCTTGCAATTGAGTGAAAGTACAGCGATTCTAAAACCTGAACAATTCATTTCATCCCTATTCGAACGTCAAAACGAAGCGAAGTTTGCTGACTTATTCGACAATACCTTGTTGGACATTGCGAAAGAAAATAGTGCTTTATTCTCTGTTATTACAGAAGGTGGTGAGAAAATCACCTTGTTTGAAAACATCAGTAAGTATGTGACAGATAAGCGTGATGAATTCTGCAAAGCCATCATTAACAAATTGATTAATTTCAGTTTTGAGCACATCTTCCATGAGAAGTTCGATTTCTACGCAACGATATTCGAGTATTTAATCAAAGATTACAACACGAACAGTGGCGGTAAATATGCCGAATACTTTACACCGCATGCTGTTGCGAAAATCATGGCGCGTTGTCTTGTGCAAGGCGATGTAAAAAACGCCATGTGTTACGATCCTTCTGCAGGTTCTGGAACCTTATTAATGAACTTGGCCCACCAAATTGGGGAAGACAAGTGTACCATCTATTCACAAGATATTTCACAAAAATCATCAAACTTGTTGCGTTTGAATTTGATTTTGAACGATTTGGTGCATTCCATTCCGAACATTGTAAAAGGAAATACCATTTTGGAACCTTATCACAAGGATAAAAGTGGCAACTTACAGAAATTTGATTTCATTGTTTCCAACCCACCGTTTAAATTGGATTTCTCCGATTACAGTGCAGATTTGGATTCAAAAGAAAACCATGACCGCTTTTTTGCAGGAATTCCGAATATTCCGAAAGCGAAGAAGGATTCCATGGCCATTTACCTTATGTTTTTGCAACACATTATGTTCTCGCTGAAGGAAAACGGAAAAGCGGCTATTGTTGTTCCAACAGGATTCATTACCGCCCAAAGTGGAATTGACCGCAAGATTCGTGAGAAAATGGTGGAAGCTAAAATGTTGGCAGGCGTAGTAAGTATGCCAAGTAACATCTTCGCAACAACCGGTACGAATGTTTCTGTGATTTTCTTGGACAAACAAAACAAAGGCGATGTGGTCTTGATTGATGCTTCCAACTTAGGAACAACGGTAAAAGAAGGAAAAAATCAAAAAACGCTGTTGTCTGCCGAGGAAGAAGATAAAATCATTGATACATTCAACAAAAAAGTAGCTATTGAAGATTTTTCAGTAGTGGTTTCTTACGAAGACATTAAAGCCAAAAACTATACCTTAAGTGCTGGACAATACTTCGAAGTTAAAATTGACTACCTTGACATAACACACGAAGAATTTACGGCGAAATTGAATAGATATGAAGATAACTTAAAAGTTTTGTTTGCGGAGTCGAAGGTTTTGGAAAAGGAAATTGAACATAATTTGAAGGGATTGAGATATGAGTGAATGGTTAAAAATCAAATTAGGCGAAATTGTTAGAAATGGTCAAGGTGTATTACAAACTGGACCTTTTGGAAGTCAATTACATGCGTCAGATTATGTCGACCATGGAATACCTTGTATAATGCCAGCCAACATAAAAGGTACAAGAATAGACCTTTCTAAAATATCATTTATTCAAGAATCAGATGCAAATCGTCTTTCAAAACATATTACAAAAGTTGGAGATATTATTTTTAGTCGAAGAGGTGATGTTACTTTAAAAGCATTAATTAGAAATAATGAAGAAGGTTATTTCTGTGGTACAGGATGTATATTAGTGCGCCCAGGTAAAAATGTAGATTCTGAATTTTTAGCTTACTATTTATCGACAGATGATAGTAAAAATTGGATACTTTCAAAAGCAGTCGGAGCAACTATGCCTAACATAAACACGAAAATCCTTGCTGATTTTCCTATAAGATTACCAACTAAAAAAGAGCAATCACAAATCGCCAAAATCCTTTCTGATCTCGATTCCAAAATCGAACTCAACAACAAGATCAATGCGGAGTTAGAAGCCATGGCCAAACTCATTTACGATTATTGGTTTGTGCAGTTTGAGTTTCCAAACGAAGTAGGTAAGCCCTATAAAAGTTCCGGCGGAAAAATGGTTTGGAATGAGGAGTTGAAAAGAGAGGTGCCTGAGGGTTGGGAGCTTGGAAACTTTGGAACCTATTGTAAGTCTAGCGGAGGTTATGCTTTTAAATCAAGTTGGTGGTCTGATAACGGTTTGAAGGTTGTCAAAATAAAAGATATTCAAGAAGATTATACAATCAATATATCAGATTTGTCCTCTGCAAGTATCTCTGGTGAAAAAATAGACAATAAATTTATTGCGAAACCAGGAAATATTTTGATTGCCATGACAGGTGCAACAGTTGGAAAATTTGGCATAGTTCCAATTACTGATGGACCATTGTATGTTAATCAGCGAGTAGGTTTTTTTAATTTGGGAACAGAACCAATAGACAAATTGCCATTTTTAGTTAATTCTTTAAATCAAAAATATTTTCGAGAAGCGATTTTCACATTAGCAAGTGGAGCAGCGCAACCGAACATTAGTAATGAACAAATCAATAATATTCAACTTCTAATTCCTAGAAAAACTTTACTGGAGAATTACAATAAAACACTCAAAGCCAATTACAATAAAATATTGTTGAACCAATTCCAAAACCAAAAACTCTCCGAACTCCGCGATTGGTTATTACCGATGTTGATGAATGGGCAAGTGAAGGTAGAAAAGCTCAGTGACAAAGAGGAACTGATAAATATGGCCGCTGAGGAACGAGAGAAATATAGATAAGATTAAGATTGAAACCACGAAATGATAATATGAAACCGCTTTACAAATGGAACTTAAAGAATTTATAAAAGAAACGCTTGTGCAAATCTCTCAGGGAGTATTGGAAGCACAAAATGAATTGAAAGACACTGGATGCATTATAAATCCTTTAGGTTTTCAAACTTCAAGTGGAAATCCAATTATTAAAAATGGTGTTTCAAACGATTATCGGCTTATTCAACAAATTAAAATGAGTGTAGCCGTTAATGTTACTGAGCAATCAGGTTCTAAACAAGGTATCGGAATTGTAGCTTCAATAATCCAAGCTGGTTCAAATCAAGCACAAGAAGACATTAATAGCAAAACCAATCGTATCGAATTTGAAATTCCGATATCATTACCTGTGATGAATCAGAATAAATGAAACTGTATATATGTTAAACAAGCCGGATTACCTTCACAATGACTCAAGAATCAATATTGTAAAAAAATTGATTTCACCTTCTACCGAATTATTAAATGAATACCTAAAAGAGGATGCTGAACTTTGGGATGCGTGTTATGCGGATGACTGTGAGCATGTTGTTGGAACGGTTTATATAATTCTTCAGAACTACATTAACAGCACAATTAATGACTTTTATCCCGACGAAAGAAAGTTGCACCCATATTACTCAAATGATAAAAAAATTGAACATTCGAATACAACACGAATTGAACTAATAATTGCAACTGCAAACTTTTATAAACACCGTGATCTTCCGAGTGAATTGCGGACGGAAACAACAAAACATTTCAATAATGTAGAAATCAAGTATAAAGAGGTTTATGGAGAATCATTTTATCATTCTTTAGGCTCAAGTTCTCCCGTTTTTCAAGTTTTAACCAAATTAACAAATAATTGGAATCTTAATGATTTAATAGATATTGTCGCGGAATGGCGAAAACATTTTATAAAAGACACAAAATAAGAGAATTATGTACGGTTTACCGCACAATACATCCTAGTTTTTATGCGGAAAACCGCATCTTTGTGCGGACTTCCCTCTATTTTTAACCAATCACATGTATTTCTTATAAATTTCAATTCGATATAGACCTACTTTTAGTAGTTTAGCTCATAAACAGGAAAATAATCAATTATCAATCACATAAAGTTTGATTTATAATTGATTTTTCTCACAGAAACATCAACAACCGATAAACAAGTATGTATGTTATAAATCCTAGTTTGCGTACAGTTGAGATTATGAAGGATTTGCCGAAACTTAAGTTTGATTAAGATAAATAGAATTGATATATTGAAAAATGGAAAAAAGACTCATAAATTTTAGATTATATAGGTATCATTTGTTGCCACTATCTACTGAAGAAAAGCAAGTTTCAATGTTTCCAAAGAAAAAAATGAAACCATCCGAAGTAAAAGAAAAAAAGAATTTGTTCTTTTCTACGGTTTTGAGTTCATTGGTAGAATCTAAAAATAACTCGAATCCAATTCGCCTTCATCATAACGAAGACGAGTATTTTGTTTTTAAAATTGCACAGAAAAAAACAGCAAGAATTACGAAGGATTTCAAAAATGAAACAGTGAGTAATGAACCTTATTCCTATATTATTTTAAACAACGATCCTAGCGTTCAAAAAATTGCGATTAGTGAAAATGGAGAAGCATTTAGTAACACGGAGGTTGTGAAAAATATTTTGAAAAAGGTTTTTAGTAAGGAATTGGAACAGTATCAACTAAATATTGCGATTGAACCCCTTTTTGATTCAAAGAATTTTTGGGAATATGTTGACAAATATAAAGATGAATTGACCTATATCAATTTTCAATACATTAAGCCAAATCTTGCTTCAATTTCAAAGTCATTACCTGCTGATTTTAAAAAATTCGCAGAAGATGTAAATAGCCATGAATCTCATCTCACAATTAAAGCCCCAGATAAAGGTGTACTGGAAAACATTAACAAGAAGAACGCAGTTGTAAATGGATTAGTCGAATATTCGTCTGAAGGAGCTGGTAACATCAAACTTAAGGTTAAAAAAATTAGAAAACATCTCAACACCACTGATAAGCCCGTTATTCAACAGATTGATGAATTAGAAATTGAAGGAGCGTCAGAGCAAGTGATTAAACTTTATAAAACCATAGTTGAATGATCGGTTTTTTGAAAAATATTTCTTTTTATCTAGTCATTTCATATATTATTTGTCTTGGTGCGTATTTTGTAAATTCTAGTTCTCTTTTCACTTATTTACGTGGCAATATAATAGGTTTATTGTTGACGCTATTAGCCATAAATACCGCTACATTAGGATTGATTGCGTCTAAAATGCAGGATTTGTTAAAAGATTTTCCAACCTTTTCATTTAAAGACTCTATTCAGCAGATGAAATTATCTCTATTAGAACAAATTATTTTAATTGTTTCAAGTGTATTAATCATAATTGTTCATGGAAGTAAAATGATTGACTTTCCACATAAAGAATTTACTCTTGATGTCCTTTTAGGAACGGTTGTTGTATATTCAATTGCAATTTTGTGGGACACAGGAAAAGCGGTTTTTGTTGTGATTGAGGAGATACAAAGTCTTAATAAAAGACAATAAATCTGTAAAGATTTATTGTAATAAATTAACATATAATACGGATTTTTTCTGTTTAAACTAAGCTCATAATAATTATTAATTTAGCGCAAAAATAGTCAAATGACTTTTGAAGATTTATATCATACACAAGAATATAGAACTCCATTATTAAAAATGCCAATTGAAGCCACTGGTAGTAAACAATGGTTAGGAGATGGTTATTATTTTTGGCAAGATTATGAATTTGCTCAATGGTGGGGTACTACTAAGAAATGTAAACCTAAGAATATATCAAGAAAGTATTCTGTTTTTAAGGCGACTATCATTTGTGATGAAGATGATTTTATAGATACAGTTTTTAATGAAGAAGACTACCGTAATTTTGTTCATGCGATTGAAAGGTTTGCGAAATCATACGTAAAGCAATTTCATAAAAAACCTAATCTAGTTGAGTTTAATGATTTTATTTTTGATAAAAAATTATGGCAAAACATTAGAGTAATTAGATTTCAAGATATTCCTGAAAATGATAATTTAATTTCCGTTGATGGATATTACTATAAAAAAAGGATTCAATTTAGGGTTACAGATACGGATAATATAGTTAATTTTGTACATGATGATTGTTTTCATTGTATTTGAATTCATATCAAAAAAAAAACCTAATGGCAAAGTGGGATAAATTAAATAGCGAGTTAGATGCAGTTCTAAACTCTATGACATCCGAAGATTGGGACTCTTGGGCTTCGGAACGTGAAGCAAAAAAGAACATGCGACAATTTGAAATGATGCTCAAACGTAAAATTAAAGAAGATAGTTTGATTTTATCGGAAATTAAAGGTGCTCAATCTCAAGTTGAAACTGGAATTTCGTCATCAAATATTTCACAACCAAAGAAAGCTTTTGTTGAAAAGAACGAACTGTGTTCTGCCGATAATACCTCTTACGCTTTAGCAGCATGATAATGTCAGAACAACCTACATTAAAATTTTTGGGTCATGAAGTATCTCGTGTAGTATTTGAGAGACCTTTGGATTTTATCCATGGTGAATTTGAAATAAAATTCGAGCATTTAAATCATGTCAATCAAGATCAAATTAATGAGTTTTCTGCGGAAATGATTGTTACAATTCAATCTGTTGATGAAAAGTTTAATTTGCAAGTGCAATTTTATGGTCACTTTGAAATAAATGGAAATGCTTCCGACAGTGTATTGGAAAACTTCCATTACATTTCCGCACCAACAATAATCTACCCATTTATTAGGGCATTTGTTTCGAATTTGACTATACAAACTGGCATGAACCCAATATTTATTCCAACAATAAATTTTGGGAGCAGATACCAAGATAAGAAAAGGGAATCGCAAGAAGACTAAATATTTCATAGCAGATCCATTCATCGCAATTGGAAACAACAAATAATAATAAAAGCCCTCAGACAAGGGCTTTTTAAATTTTAATATGATTCTGCAGATATCAATGTATACCTTGATGCAGCAACATTTTCCCACCAATCGGAAATTTTGTATCTGAAAGAAACGGATCCACCTGGTGGAACAAAATCCATTACAGTGAATGTTTCTTTTCCTAATAGCACATCCGTTTTAGATAAAAATTCATGGTCATCTAATCATTCTTGAAACCAGCCATAGAAGAAGCATTATATACATCACCTTCAACGATTGTGTTAGCAGCTAAATTAACACGATAAGTATAGCTAACTTCAACATATTTAAAGTCCATTCCTCTGGACATTCATTCCAATGAAAAAAAGTAAAATTAGAAGAAGAAACTCTCCCTTTCAACTCACTTATTAAAATCAATCAAATAAAGAACTAATTATCTGTTTATCTGTTTGCTAGAGTGAATCCACCATTTTACTTTAGCCAAAAAAATACCAATGATCAAAATTGCCATTTACGAACCTCATTCCGCTTTACTCAAAGCAAACGAATTATTATTAAGCTGTTACGATGATTTTCAAGTAGTTTTAGCCAACACAGACAAATACCAATTACTCGAAACCTTAAAAGAAACACAGGTAGACGTATTCCTTTTCAGTTATAAATCGCGCGAGACAGATAATAACACCTATTTAGACGAACTTAAACGTCAACTTCCAACCTTAAAAATCATAGGTTTCAGTTCTTACATCGATAAAGACTTCTCAATAAGTGCAATAAATCGAAATGTTCGCTCAATACTCTTAAAAAATGAAGACGCAGATTTAATCGTAACCACCATTCGCGAAGTGCATCAAAAAGGCTACTCCTTCAACAAACAATTCAAAGAAGAATACCTGATAGAAGTTTTATCACAGAATTAAGTATCTTGCTCCAGCTATTTTAATATCATGAACGAAACCGAACAACCAATCATTACACTACTCGCAGAAGGCGGCTCAATAATCCTATTTAAAACAAATCAAACGTTTTACTTCTACACAAGTGAAATCATGGAAGATGATGAAGATTTTAAAGTCAAAAAAGTTCCCCAATCATTCCCCTCATTTTCTGAAGCATTCATCGCACTACAAAATAAATACCCCATTTTCAATTTGTATCTTGATGAGGTTCATCCAACGTACATTTCAGAACTCAAAGAACTCATTGTACCTCAAATAAATACTATTGAAGACTCAAATCCCTCATGGCTAGATTTCTTAAGAACCAATTAATTCCTTCATTCCTTCATTTATTAAGCGCCTAATCCACCTACAACTTCAAGCCTGCGCTGAGGCTCTCGAAGTGCTTGATCATTCCCAGACACAATGCACTCAAGCATCTTGCGAGCTTCATAAAGTCGCTGCAATCTACTTGGCATTTGTCCTGGTAACCTCACAAGGCTTTCCGTTTCCGTTGGGGCGAGGAATTTTGAGAATCGAAAACAATCTCAATTAAAAAAAATAGTAGTTTTAAAGGAACAAAATTACAACTTACTCCAAATGTCTAGATCCATAACCGCCCTCGGCCAACATACATTACCCGTTCATGATCGAAAACGCTTAATTCAAGAAATAGCCAAACGCTTTGAAGCAAATGTATATTACGGCTTTTTCGAAAATTATGGATTAGTTAAAAATGAACTACCTACGTTTAAATCTCGCGGTATTGTTAACCCAGAAGAAGGCTATATTTCAGCTGAGTTATACTTATTGGATGAAGTGCATTTTTCTGACACAGCGCCACCATTTGTATTAATTGAAGAAGATTACGTTTACAAGTGGTTATTTGAACAGTTTGGTGAGTATGCTGGATATCAAAAAGAATTCATTGCACATTGGTCAAAAGACCCAAGCGAAAACAACCGAATTATACAAGGATTTCTCGAGCAATCTAAAACCATAGATTTTCATTTCAATGAATTGTTCGGTTTGATTTCATTAGAATCCACCGATGTTGGTTCACAACCATATTTCACAGATTGGGTGAACTTTTTTTACCTAATAACGCGTTCGGAGAAAACGCTTTCACTTGATTTCTATCAAAGTCTGTTAGAATATCGAAATAAGAACCGAGAAACTATTCTCAAATTAGGTGGGACATGCATCTATTACCATGATGATCAAGGTAATAACACTGGTGGGGCAATTCAAGGAAACGAATGGGATATGACCTGGAATGAAATTGAAACAGCATTTAACAGTCCAGAAGCAAAACCATACCAAATCAATCTTTGCGAAGCACTCACAAATCCCATCTACCTAAAACACATTCAAGAATTAACCAAAGATAATTTTCATTCATACTCCGTCTTCTACGATGATTTCCGTGAATTAACGTGGGATGATATTATTAAACCGTAATTAGTTATAAGAAAAGGAAAAATCGTCTTCCTCCTTGTCTTCACAACTCGTCCCGCTCATGAGGGAGCTTTAGCTTTTTTGTTTGACAGGGTATTATTAGCATCATTCAATTAAACTC
>JBDKHH010000387.1:0-2769 GCA_039797785.1 Bacteroidota bacterium
TTCGTGCAGTTACTAGATAAAGCTACAAAAATTAGATGAGAACTTTGCCGTTATTCGATGCTTTTCAATGTTTATAATAGTTGACTAACCAAATGAAACTTGTCAAATAGAGAAGCCGTTGTGCAATGCCTTGATAATTTTTCACGAGTCCGAAAGAAGCTGAAAGTCCAACGACCAAAATAAAAAATAGTAAGTGGATCCATTTTTCATTTTTATCATCGGTGTAATAGAGTTGCAGTAAAATACCGAGTGTAAATGCGATTCCAGCCACTTGTGCGAGTACAGAATGAATTGTCGATTGAGTTGCTGAATAGTCGTTCAAATTGAAGAAGGGTTTTGTACAAAAAATTCCCGTCAAGCCAACGCACACGGCATAAATTAAAATAGGTGTTGTTCGCCATGTCAATCCGTTGGCTAAAATTCCTGCTGAAAGCGTCAGTCCAAATACCAAAAACCCAAATTGCATGATTTGTTTTCTGTCATAACCTTGTGCACCCAAGTCGCTAATGGTATTTTTTGTCCAGTCGTATTGATTCGATGAAAAAATATGCGCAACTACAATTACCAGTACAAAGAATACTGTCGCGATGATGTTGTAATTGATTTTTAAATAGTCCATTTGGTCATAACGCTGAATTACTAAATAAACTAAATTGTTTAATCCGAATGTACCAATGTGCATCTATTTTTCGGTCATAGGAGTTATCGGGGAATTGCTTCTCAACATAAATTAACTGTGATTTTGGTCCGAAGAATCCTTCGTCCGTCGTGAAAATAATCATGTAACCGGTTTTTCGTGAGCTTTTCACTTCTACCGCATTGTCATGAAGATAAGCTTCGGCAAAACTCACTCTTCCATATTTCTCAAAGGGTACAATCACAATAGATTCTTTTACATCTTCTTTTTCATAGATCAAGTAGGAGTGAGCTAGCGTTTTGGATTTGATGTCTTCGACAACTTTACACCTTGATTCCCAGCGTATAGTTCGTTCTAACACACTTCGAGTATTCTTTAAAACTGGTGTCCAAAGTACAAGAACTCCCATTAAAAGAATGCTTAATGCGTATGCATACCAACGTTTTATTCCTGTTCTATTTTTATACCCAACAACGAAGGAAATAATCGCCAGAATGAGCAGCAGAAAGGAAAATGGAAACACCACATTGAACGCAAGTTTAATTCCATCATCGTAAATCGAACGATAAATAGCTGTAACCAACAATAAGATGGTTAGCACGATGAATAAAATTTGCTTGAGCTTATGACTTTTCACGCGGTGTTTACTGGGAGATGTTTGTTTTATGTGGTTAAACTATTTGCTACATGATTTATGAAAGCTTTGACTTCTGGAATTTGAGCATATTCTTCATGGTTTAAGTAACTAAACAAAACTTCTTTATTCAAATTAGCTAATTCAATGACCAACTTTTGCTCTTCTTTTTGTGTCAATTTTTCTAAACAAAGAAACTCAAATAATCCTTCACTTAATTTTTGTTCAACTTCATAATCATTTTCAATTGAAAGTCTTTCAACCATTTTATCAACGGATTTATTAAGAAGATCCAACTCAAGTTCCTCACCATTGAATTCAATAAAATCACAAAGTACATCAGATGCCCATTGTCTCGATTTTAGGTCTTCAGAATATATGTCTCGAATGAGTCTTTCCATAAAAATAGCGTCGTCACAAATACCTGTTATTGTGATTTCTTTTGACGTAATTAATTGAATGTTACAAGAATGATCTAAACTAAATTGAATTTTCCATCCATTGTTATTTTCATTGAATCCCCCTAGAATTATTCCTTTTTCATTGGTGAGTGTATTCAACGCAAATTGTCCTTGATTGCTATTGTTCACGGCTTTGATATAATCAAATTCTTGTTTCAATCTGAATGTTAATTAATTGTCATTATTACTGAGCTTTTTTTTCGAACCAGTTTTTAAAAAAACGTTTCTCGAAGATAAAATTATTTTCTTTTCTTGCATCAACACGTTAATTCACAATAACACCTTCTTTGTAGACTTCTGTTTTTTCAAGATTGCCATTTTCTTTATAGTAATTCCACTCGCCATCGCGTCTACAAAACCCTGAATTGTATAATTCATTTCCGCTGATTTCCTGTGTTGGAACTTTATAGTGTCCTTGGATTTTGATTGTTCCATTTGAATAGCGCTCGATGTATGTTCCAATGCAACAGTCTGTATAAAAGTCGCCTTCAAAAAGGATGTCGCCTTTATCGTCCAATTGCTTTAAATAGCAAGGTGTACAGGTAGCAATCGACGGTTCATTTATGTGTTTTTCATATTCTGCTTGGTTCACTTGACGATTGTCTACAAAATATTTGCACTTCGCACCATCGCACTTTTTTTCAAGCAAATTGTGATCGTGAGCAACGGTAAGTGTATCAACTTGAGCCATCAAAGATATGGCTGACAGAAGAAAGAGTAGAATTAAATTTAGTTTCATCATGTTTAAACTAGATTAACATTTAACATGTTAGTTTCTCGAAGATAAAACTATTTTAATTAATTATAGATTCGTTTTGAGATCTTTAGTTGGCGATTCGCTAGCTTTAATCTCGAATTAAGCATCTGTCCATTTTTCTTTTGTTTGAAAAGCTAATGTTAACTCCATTTCCGATATAGATTAAACGTTCACTGTCAAAATCAAATTTTACACTATTTGCCTTTTGATTTATGGTGATAATTAATGGTTCTGAATACTCAAGTGCATTGTCAGGTGGAGATTCGATTATTAGTTCATC
>JBDKHH010000388.1:0-6500 GCA_039797785.1 Bacteroidota bacterium
GGAGTAAAAGCAACTCCGTTTGAAACGCCATTGTTCCACGAATAAGTTGATGCTCCCGAACCATTTAATGTAACCAAAGAACCTGCACAAATTGTTTGATCTGGACCAGCGCTTACTGTTGGTAAAGAAGCGATTGTAACCGTAATATTATCTGCTCCAGTGCAACCGCCAGCATCTGTACCAGTCACAGTATATGTGGTTGTGCTTGCAGGTGAAACACTAAAATTATTTCCGATTCCCAAACCATTGTTCCATGAATAAGTTACTCCTCCAGATGCTGTAAGAGTAGTGCTATTTCCTGGACAAATCGTGACGTCCGGACCTGCGTTGATTGGTGCTCCACTTGATATTGAAACCACAACTGCATCAGTTGCAGTGCATCCCGCTGATGTTCCTGTTGCTGTGTAAGTGGTTGTTGAAGCTGGATTTACAGTGATTGAGGCCGTTGTTTGTCCTCCTGGAGACCAAGAATAACTTGTTGCACCACTAGCTGTAAGTGTTGTCGAAGTTCCAGTACAAATTGAAACATCAGGACCTGCATTTACTATCGGAGCAGGATTAACCAAAACAGAAACCGTTTGAGGAGTTCCTGCACAACCACTTGCTGAAGGCGTTACTGTATACGTAACTGTTTGCGCTACAGCACTTGTGTTTACTAGCGTATTGTTGATTGTTGAACTCGTTTGAGCACCTGTACTTTCTCCAGTTGTATTGGCATTATTTGTTGCAATCCATGAATAACTTGTTCCAAAATCACTTGTTAAAGGAAAGTTGACGGCACTTCCACTACAAATCGTTGTTGAGGTACCACTTGTCATAGTTGGAGCTGGGTTAACTGTTACCGTCACTGGAATACATGAAGAAACTGGGATGCAAGCCGTTGCGCCATTTCGAACATAATAGGTGATTGTTGAACCTGGTGTTACCGTTAAAGTTGTTCCTGTTCCAACTAAAGTTCCTCCACAAGAACCCGTAAACCATTGCGTTGAAGCATTTCCACCAACAGCTGTTAAGGTTGTGCTTTGTCCTGAACAAATGGATGTTGTTCCAGAAATAGACGTTGGAGGTGTGGCAACCGGAATAATGGCAGTTAGGTTTGATATAACTACATATTGTTTTGGGTTGTTGTAGTTTGTTGGACTAACATTGGATTTGTAAGTGATTGTAACAGTTGAAATACAATCCGTTGCCGTTCCAACATTGATTTCGTTGTTTCCCCAACAAGTGCATGATGTAGATTGTCCAGAATTGAAGGTTAGCAGGGTAGAACCATTTCCAGTAACTGAACCGCCAGTTTGAACACATGCAGTTCCGACTTTAAAAACATTCACAGCCGCTGCCGATGAATTCGTGCCGCTAATTTGGATTTTATCTTCCCAAGAACCAAAACCGTCATCATTGACATCGTACAATTTGAAATTCACAGGACCTTGAACAGGAGAACTGAAAGTAATTGTAGTTGTAATTGTTTTTGTTGAATTTGTTGTCCAATCGGTACTCAACAACATTCCTTGATTGGTAGCTGTTATTCCGGAACAACCGCCACCAGCAACTGTTGAACCTGAAGGAAACCAAACTGGAGAAGCATCTTGCCAAGTGTTTTCCGAGTTGACAATTGTTGCTGACATTGTAATTCCAGAAACAGTAGTTGAATAAGTGCGATTCGTTCCTGATCCGCCATATGTTCCATTCCAAGGGAATGTAGTTTGACTAAAGGAGAATACGGAAAGACAAATCAGTAAAATGCTGAGTATGAGTTTCATTTTTGGAGAGTTTGAGTATTTTCTAGTTTTCTCAAATTTACCTTATAAAACTTCAGTATTTTGAGGGGCTAGCACCTCAATAGCGCATAAAAAAAGCCTCCAAATTGGAAGCTTTTATTCATTCCATCTTGAGTGTTTTGTTTGTTTCAATTGAATTTAAATCAACCGAACTAGAGACAGTACATGAGTGATAAAGTGAAAAAATAAAAGCGAACTTTTACATTCGCTTTTACCATCAATCAAATAATATAATTGGGATATTATATTCGGGTTGTTTTACTTAAAACTAAATCCTTATCCAGTTTTTTAGTACAGAAGAACCAATCTTTACAATCTAATTCTTCATCTTCTGAATCCATTCGTTCTTTTGCTACGCCACAAGATCCAGCTGTTGGAACAATAACATCGTCTCCAGGTCTCCAATCTGCAGGTGTTGCAACTGAAAATTCATCTGCTGTTTTTAATGCAATTAGTACGCGATAAAGTTCATCGAAATTACGACCTAAGCTTAAAGGATAATAAATGATTGTTCTAATAATTCCTTTAGGATCGATGAAGAATACAGCGCGTACAGCTTTCGTATTACTTTCTCCAGGCATCATCATGCCATATTTTTTGGCAACATCCATTGTAATGTCTTCAATTAAAGGAAAATTAACTTCAACGTTTTTCATCCCTTTGAATTCAATTTTTTCCTTAATTGTTCTTAACCAAGCAATATGACTGTAAAGACCATCAACAGATAATCCAACAAGGTCACAACCAGCATCATTGAATTGTTTCTCCATTGAAGCAAAAGTCATGAATTCGGATGTACAAACTGGTGTGAAATCAGCAGGATGTGAGAATAAAATAACCCATTTTCCTTCATAATCTTTTGGGAAATTGATTTCCCCTTGTGTTGTTACAGCTGTAAAAGCTGGTGCGTTCTCACCAATTCTAGGCATGGTGAACATTTGTTCTGTACTTTGTGTGTTTTGCGTTTCCATTTGATCTTAATTTGTAAATGTTAATAAAGTGTGTTTGTACTGTTTATATGGGACAAATGTAGTTGACTCAATTGTCTTAATATGTAACCAAGGTAACACAAATTTATTTCATTATTGGATTATAATTTTTCTTTTCCATCTTTTCATAATTTATTGTTATTCAATCAATTAATTTGATGAAATCATTCTTGATTAGTGAGTTGGGGCAATGAATGATTCTTAAGAAAATTATTTCTTTTTTTAAAAGATAAATACAATCTTGAATAACGATTTATAAATTATCGTAAAACAAAAAAGGCCTGAAATTTCAGACCTTTTTTGTTTTTTTATTGACTATTTTAACTCGCAGAATAATCCGAAAATTGTTGATCGTCAGCAAAGTAGAAAATACGAACTTGAGCAGTGTCTGTCAAGAAGTCAATTTTACCCACTTCAAAACGATTAATCGCAATACCTGTACGTTTTTCTAAATCCGCTTTCATTTCTTCATATTTATCAGGAACAATAAGGTCAATTCGCTCGTAATTCACGGTTTTACGCGTTTCATGTTTCACTAACCATAAATTCTCTAAACCAAACGTCAATAGGATGACAGAGACATTGATGATTGCCATTTCAGCAAGGCTGATTTGGTTAGAAGCTAATGAGTTAACAACACTCACCCCAATAATCAAGAACAAGTAGGTCATCTCCTTAATTTCAATGGCATCTGTACGATAACGAATGATTCCGAAAATGGCAAATAAACCGAGTCCCATTCCTGTGTCGATATCCAATTTTTTCAAACCAAAACACAAGAAAAACGTAATTGTACCAATCAAATAATACGTGAATAAGTAATCTTTGCGTTTTGTTTTTGGATAGTACAAATAACGAATCAAAATCGTAAGCACTGAAATGTTTACAAGTAAGCGAACTAGTAAAACAAGGGCATCAGGACTGTACAAAGAAAATCCCAATTCTTTCGGTTGTTTCGCTAATGGTAAAATGAAATCAAGCAGCATGTGAGTTTATTTTTTTGAGTTTTAATAGTTTCTTTTTAAAGCGATTGAATTTCAATTTGCTTCCTCCATACAATTCAATTGAGCCAATACAGTATTTGCTTAGGCGATATGGACGAATACATTTTGTTTTCATCAATGCAAAGAAAGCAGAATTTCGGTTGACCGTTTCCTGTTTAAGCTCTGCAATTATGAGATTATTGAAATTCTGAGAATGGCTTTCCCACTTAAATGTTAAATCGAAATCAAGCGTTAAACGTTCGTTTTCGACTTTGTTTACTAAGGTCATTCTATGGAAAGAGTTCCACATTACAGGTCGCAATCCCGTTTTGTTTGTAATAATTGAATGAATAAAATCTTTGTGTTTTTCTAAGAGTTCGCTTGGAATCTCATCCACTTTAATGCGACTTTTATGTGTTCGTCCTTTCAATTTATGTTTGATCTCCAAAAACGTCAAGTTCGATTCAACATATTTTCTGAAACGCACCTTGAAACGATTTGTTCTTCCGTTGTGATGATCCTTGAAAAATGAAAAATCTTGGTCATCGAAATACAAACTCTCATAAAAGGGAGTTCGTGTGCCTTCAATTTCAAGAATACGGTAATTTTCCTTTAATTCTGGAAGAAATTTCAGAAACTCATTTACGGAAAAAGCAAACTTCGTATCAACTCGATTCATGAGTTTAACACGATCCATTTCCAACAAGGTAATGGGCTCAAACGTTTGAAGAATTTGACCGATTTGTTCTGATAACATTAACTCAAAGTTAATTTAATGTTTTAGTTACACAAGAGAATAGAGTAGAAAATCAAATAAAACTTGCGTTTCGTACCAAAAAAAGATTTTATAAGTTTCTTATCTTTGCCCCATGAGAAAGAAAATTTTGCTTTTTGGTTCTGGCGAATTAGGGAAAGAATTCGTTATCGCTTGTCAACGTTTAGGACAATATGTAATTGCTGTTGATAGCTATGAAGGTGCGCCAGCAATGCAGGTTGCGCATGAGTTTGAAGTAATTAATATGTTGGACGGAGCAGAATTAGATCGTCTCGTAGCGAAACACAATCCAGATATAATTGTACCCGAAATTGAGGCAATTCGAACAGAACGTTTCTACGATTATGAAGCGCAAGGAATTCAAGTTGTTCCAAGTGCAAAAGCAGGAAATTTTACAATGAATCGCAAAGCAATTCGCGATTTGGCAGCAATTGAAGTAGGAGTTCGCACTGCAACTTATCGCTATGCAACGTCTTTCGAAGAGTTGAAAGCAGGTGTTGCCGTAACAGGAATGCCATGTGTTGTAAAACCTCTGATGTCAAGTTCTGGAAAAGGTCAATCGGTTATCAAAACGGAAGAAGACATTGAGAAAGCGTGGAATTATGCCATGGAAGGTTCTCGAGGAGATTTGAAAGAAGTGATCGTTGAAGGATTCATTGATTTTGATTATGAAATTACCTTGTTGACTGTTACACAGAAAAATGGTCAAACTTTGTTTTGTCCACCAATTGGTCACAGACAAGAACGTGGTGATTATCAAGAAAGCTGGCAGCCAATGCCAATGTCACCAGAACATTTAGCTGAAGCACAAGAAATGGCAGGAAAAGTAACTGCAGCTTTAGGCGGAGCAGGAATTTGGGGAGTTGAATTTTTCATCACAAAAGAAGGAGCGTATTTCTCAGAATTGTCGCCTCGTCCGCACGATACAGGAATGGTTACGCTTGCTGGAACACAAAATTTCTCTGAATTTGAGTTGCATGCGCGCGCAGTATTGGGTATTCCGATAGCTGAAGTGAAATTGGAACGAAATGGTGCAAGTGCTGTTGTTTTGGCAACTTCGGAAAGCAACGAAGAACCTGTTTTTTCTGGAATTGAAGAAGCTGCTCAATATAAAAACACCGATTTTAAATTGTTTGGTAAACCAACAACGCGTCCATACAGAAGAATGGCTGTAGCTTTGGCTTACGGAGACGAAGATGTGAAAACCTTGGTTGAAAAAGCGAAAGAAGTAGCTGCTAAAATCAGCGTGAAATAAACAATGATAGACATCAATGAAGGTCGTTCGGGAGCTTTGGCTTTACCAGGTTTTGGGCTTGTAATCGCTGCGATACTTTTTATCTTTATTTCGCCTCTTGTTTCTGTTGTTTTATTCCCAATTGCCATTTGTTGTTTTCTTGTTTCGACAGGAATTGAGTTAGATCCTGCGACCAAATGCTATCGTCCGTATTACGGTCTTTTTTCATGGAAAATGGGTGCTTGGAATCGATTGGTTCCGGCTCAAAAAGTGAAATTGGTATTAGCGATTGAACAGTATGGCGTTACAAATTGGACAAGATCGGGGAATCAAGCGAATAGTCGTTCCGTTGAAAAAACAATTACCTACAACATTGAACTAGAAACCGAGAAAGGTGACGTTGAATTGTTTGAATTTTTCAGTTACAAAAATGCCTTGAAAACAATGGCTGGAATTGGGCAAATCTTGGAGATTGAAATGGAAGATCAAGTACAAGAAATCATTGAGAATCGAAAATCGCGTATGTTTGAGCGAAGAAGGTTGCGAAGAAGGTAAGGTAAATAGAAGACATAAAAAAAGTCCGTTAAACAACTTAACGGACTTTTTTAATTGTATAAATGTCTAGTCCTGAAATAGCGATACACAATTTTTTATCGTTATGGAAAAAGGAGAAAAAAGCTTTTATATAAAGCGAAGTCAGAAAGACTATTCGATGTCTTTTAAATTATCTGTTGTTCA
>JBDKHH010000389.1:0-27218 GCA_039797785.1 Bacteroidota bacterium
AACATTGGACATTACATCTCCAACAATGGATGTTAATTTAAATGGATTTGACAATGGTGTTTACTTTGTTGTTGTGAACCATATCGGTGGAACAGAAACAATTAAATTCATTAAAGAATAAGTCTAAACTTCTTTATAAAAAAAACCCCCTGCAAACTATGCAGGGGTTTTTTTATGCTCTATTCTTTTTATAACTACACTTTTTAATTCAGGACTTCTTCCACATTTGCGCGTATTCTTTCGCATATCGTATCGGTCGGTAAATCATTATCATCTGAACCAAAAGGATCTTCAATCTCTTCAGCTAATACTTCCATACTTACTAACACGTAAAACACAAAAGTTGCGATTAAGGCAGAGAAATATCCAAATTGAATCACAAACGCCAATGGCAAGGTTGTGACGTAAATGAAAATGAATTTCTTGATGAACAAGCTATACGAAAATGGAATTGGTGTATTCTTAATGCGTTCACATGCACCTACAGAATCCATAAAAGCATTCACGTTTTTATCGAAAGAAAGGAATTCTTCTTCCGAAATTTTTCCAGCTTTCTTTAACTCAATCAGTTTTTTGTACATCAATTCTGAGATAGCCAAAGGAACGTGATTCTTTTTGGATAACAGTTCCATTTCTTCAGTGGTCAATTCCAATTGCTCAAACAATACACCTTTACGCAAATGTTCTTTCGCTGCAAAGACAAAATTTGGAATCATTCGTTTGAAGTACGCTCGATCTTCTTCATCCGACAAAACTGCAGAGAGTTTGATCGCCAAATTACGCGAATCATTTACTAGTTCACCCCATTTTCGGCGACCTTCCCACCAACGATCGTAGGCTGTATTTGTTCGGAATACCAACAAGAGCGAAATAACGAAACCAACCAATGAATAAACATTGATGAGTTTTTCCAAGAATAAGGCCTTTGGAAAATACGTTATTCCAACATACGCCAGAGCAGAAGTGAAAACCCCAATGTAAATGATTTCCTTCCACAACATGTGAAAAGTATCACTGCGGTTAAACGCAAATATTAGGGTAATCCAGCTTTTAGGATTGTAATTGATCATTTTTGAATATTAATTTTTACAGGTTTCACGTTGAAAGCGTCAGCAAAAATAATCAAATATGTACCAATTGGTAAGTTCGTTAAATCAAAAGTTCCATTCTGAACGTTCGTTGTGGATACGCGCTGTCCTGCTAACGAATAAACTACAACTTCCGTATTATCTGCAACACCATTTACAGTAAAAACACCTTCTGATGGATTTGGATAGACTTGCACGTTCACTGTTCCGAATTCAGTTAAACCAACCGAACATCCAGGTTGACAAAACGTAATTCCACCAGCAATAGAACCTGTATTGAAATCAATTGATCCACCTGTGTTATCACAGAAATCAAATGTTCCATTCATTGTGCCGATATTATACGTTTCATTTGCAATACAGTAATTTCCAGATCCTGTCAAACTATGGCTATTATAGAAATCATTCCATACTTCTATTGATCCATTGTTTTGCAAATTTGCTGTTCCATCGATTGTATCCCCATTAAAAAAGTCCGCATGAGAAATGATTTCATTATTGTTTCCAACGTTGAAATCACCTGAATTATACCAACTTTGAGTTGTTTCTATAAATCCAGTCCCAGACATTGTATACGTTCCAGAGTTACCAAAAGCATTGCAATATAAGTATCCAGCGGTAAAAGAATATGTTCCAGTATTACCAACAGAGTCTGCTCCAATTGGACCAGAAGAATTCATTGTTCCTGTATTTAGTAGGTTTCCTGTATAAATCGTTCCAGTACTTGAAAAAGTACCTTCCGTCATTAGACTATCAAGTCCATCCAAAAAACCTGCATTATCAAATGTTGAACCTGGTCCAACATATAAGCCTTCTGTTATAGAAAAATGTCCATCGTTTTGAGCTGATGCTCCATTAATAAAAGCAATCTGATTGAAGGCACTATTTCCCAAATTAATGTATTCTGAACCAATTCCATCAACGAGTAAGCCATGCAATCCACTTTGTAATAAACTTCCACCAGCATTCACTGTTATACTTCCACTAGCTGTAATAGCCCAATCCAAATCCATTGATACAGCATGGTTCACGACAATATTATCGTCAGTTGTGGGGAAACAGAAACAATCCCATGTCAAAGGATTTGAAGCTGCTCCATTTTGAATGGATGTGATTGTTTGTTGCGCACTAAGAGCGAAAGGGAAACATAAAGCAAGTAGTAAACGTGATTTCATAGTGAGTAAAATTAGTATTGATGTGTTACAAATATACAACGTGTTTTTAAAACCAAGGGTTGAGTTGAATATTTCATGCTTTCTCGGTTTTTCAAACTATAATGTTAAACTTTTAACAAGGACTTGCGTAGGTTTGCGCATTTTTTACCTTTGCTATGTTAAATTATGAACATGGAAATAACACCCGAAATCCAACAACGTCTTGAACAACTAAATGAGAAATACTCTGCATTGGGTCAAGATTTACTTTCGTATTTGGATGGTTTGCTTTATGCAGATACAGTTAAATACTGGGACTACATTGAGGTTGATACCTTATTGAGTTTACAAAAGCCGCGAACAAACTTTCCGGATGAAGTTATTTTCATCATGTATCATCAAGTAACGGAATTGTATTTCAAATTGGCATTAAACGAATTTGAACAACTTTCAACCGAAAAAGACATCACTGCGAAGTTCTTCATCAATCATGTTACACGTATCAATCGTTATTTTGAAGCTTTGATTAAAAGTTTTGAAATCATGATTCTTGGTATGGACCGTGATCAATTTATGAAATTCAGAATGTCCTTGTTGCCGGCAAGTGGATTCCAATCAGCACAATATCGTTTCATTGAAATGTTCAGTACTGATTTCATCAACTTAGTACACAAAGACAAACGTGCTGGATTTGCTGTTGATTCACCGATTGAAGCAATGTACGAGCACATTTACTGGAAAGAAGGCGCAACAGAATTGGCGACTGGTAAAAAAACATTGACCTTAGTTCAATTTGAAGAGCGTTATCAAAATGAATTTATCGAACTAGGAAATAAATGTCGCACTGAAAACCTTTGGCAAGTATACAATCGTTTGTCAACAGAGGATCAACAAAATCCTTCAGTGATCAATGCTATGAAGCAAAACGACATCAATGTAAACATCAATTGGCCTTTAGCACATTATAAATCTGCTGTTCAATATTTAAATAAAGATTCTGCGGATATCGCTGCAACAGGTGGAACAAACTGGCAAAAATACTTGCCTCCGAGATTCCAAAAACGTATTTTCTATCCAGCACTTTGGTCAGAACATGAAGTAAGTGAATGGGGAAAAGCGTGGGTTGAGGAAGCGTTGTCGTAAATGTGCAGTGACAGGTCGCGACCTGTCACTACTACACAATTTTCTAGTTTCTAAACGATTCTAACAACAAGCCCATATCTTCAAAATGGTAATCTGCAAGAATCAATTTAGGTTCTGGAAAATGTGTTTTTTCTGGAATACACACCACTTTCATTTTAGCAGCCTTTGCTGAAATTATTCCATTTAATGAATCCTCAATGACTAAACAGTTGCGTGGATCGACTTGAAAGAAATCAGCTACGTTTAAATATACTGCAGGATGTGGTTTTCCATAATCTTCTAATTCAGCTGAATGTGTACAATCAAATGCTTCTTTTAAGTCCAAGACTTCCAACACTGTATCAATCAAGACGCGATAAGACGATGTAGCCAATCCAATTTTTTTATTTTGTGAACGCAAATACTGAAGTGTTTCAACAACACCGGTTAATGGTGTTCCATTTGCGCGAATCAACTCCTGCATTTTTAGTACAATTTGTTGCTCCACTTCTTCCGGTGAAACATTCTTCCATCCTTCGTGCTGATGCCAAAATTGAATTACTTCATCCAAACGCAAACCAACCGTTTTTTGAAAATCCTGACGGGTCAACTTAGAACCAACAGCAGCGAATACTTGCTCCATTGCAATTTTCCACAAGGGTTCCGAATCAATTAAGACTCCGTCCATGTCAAAAATCACCGCGTCAAACTCATCAAGGTTTAATTTCATTTTTTTCGAATTGTATATAAGAAGGGACCACCGAGAATTTTATGCTTTTCTGCGGCAACAAAAAATTGATTGGCACTTAAAGACAGAATTGCCTCTTTTTGATTGTAATCTTTGAAGTCATAATCGCTTTGCTTAACAAACGTTCCATTGATTCTCTCGAAATCAATCATACGATTATAGGTTAATACATATAAATGATTGTCTTTATAGTCTGCACTTGTCACAGCATCGAAACGCCATCCAGATTTACCAATGATTAGGCTATCTCGTTTCACCGCAACCTGTTGTTTTCCAGTTGATGATATTCCATAGATGTTGGAAATGCCTGTCCACGGTTTTGCATACGATTTTGTGACCATAAAAATGGAATCGTTATTCCAATAAATACTTTCACAGTCAAAATTCTTTGCATCTTCAGCTGGTGGAAATGAAAGTTGATCTTCATAGGTAAAATTCAGCTTTTCGGCTTTCACACTATCGTTCGAAAAAGCCAATTGCGCATCTACTTTTAAAATCACTAAATCTCTGCGTTTGTTTTCATTGTTTCCGCAATCAGCGATATACACAAAGCCTTTCGGATCGATGGTCAAATCTTCCCAATCGTTGTTTTTTGCATTCGTTAGTTTGCATGAATGAAGCACCTTCCCTTTGAAGTTGATGAAAAAAAGAACGGGCTTATTTCCACTGTCATTCATTGCTATTAACAGTGTATCCTGAAATAATGCCAAACCAGAAATTTCTTTTAAATCATCCGATAACTTCTCCGATGATTCTTTTGTTTGTCCAAAAACTGAAAGACCAATTATGAAGACTATGAAGGTGGCAAGCAAACGCATCAATTCAACTTTACGATTCGTACAATTTCAATACGACGGTCAGAAACTTGTTCTATAAAGAGCTTCAATTCATTGATTTCTACTTCTGTTCCAGCTTCTGGGATGGACTCCAATTCATGAATGATTAAACCACCAAGTGTTTCATACTCCTCTGAATCTGGTAAGTCGAGCTGATATTCTTCATTTAAGTAATCAATTTCCAAACGAGCTGAAAAACGAAATTCTGTTTCCGAAACTTGTTCCTCAAGACGCAATTCAACATCATGTTCATCT
The DNA here is from genome assembly GCA_039797785.1 of Bacteroidota bacterium. Classification (GTDB taxonomy): domain Bacteria; phylum Bacteroidota; class Bacteroidia; order Flavobacteriales_D; family Crocinitomicaceae; genus M0103. The sequence continues at coordinate 5,204 of JBDKHH010000389.1, forward strand.
TCAATTTCACCGAATATTTCTTCAATTACGTCTTCAATGGTAATCACTCCAGCTGTTCCACCGTATTCATCCACGACAACAGCAATGTTACCAGAATTCTTCGTGAACAATTCTAATAACTCTTTCCCGGGCATTGCTGCAGGAACATAGGCAATTGGTAACAGAATTTGCTTGATTGCATGTGGTTTTTTAAACATTTCAAACGAATGAACGTAACCTATTACGTTGTCGATACTCGTTCTATACACCAAGATTTTAGAAAGTCCTTTATCGATGAACAGTTGTTTTAATACCTCAATTTCTTCTTCAACGTCTACAGCAATAATTTCTGTGCGCGGAATCATGCAATCGCGTGCTTTAATCTCGGAAAAGTCCAATGCATTTTGAAGAATTTGCATTTCATTTCCAAGTTCCTCTTCTTCCTGAATGCGTGATGATAAATCGAGTACATAATGTTCAAGATCTATTTTTGAAAACACTTTTTCAGAAGTTTTGTGATCTGTACCTAAAATCCACAAGAAGAAATTAGAGATGGTCATTACCACTTGCGTAGGTAAATACAGCAACACATAAATCAAATACATCGGTGCGGTCGCCCATTTCAAAAACCCATTTGGATTTAATTGAACCAATGCTTTTGGTAGAAATTCAGCTGTAATTAACACCAATAAGGTAGAAAGGATTGTTTGAACCAGCAATATGGAAGTTTCGCTGTGAATTCCCCAGCTTTCAATTATTCCTTCATGCAATAGAATTGCGAAGGACGATCCGAACAATACAAGTGAGGCATTATTACCAAGTAACAACAGGGCGATAAAAAACGATTCTTTTTTGTAGAATGTTCCCATCATTTTTCCGTTCATTGTTCCTTTCGCGCGATCAAGTTCCACTTTTAAGCGGTTCGATGATAGGAAAGCGATTTCCATCCCTGCGAAAAAGGCGCAAAAAATAAGTGAAATTATAATTAGCAGTACGGTGACGGAAGGATCCATTTACAAATTATTCTTGCTCTAAGATACTAAAATTGAGTATTATAGAACATCAAAACCAATGTCTTTTCGGTAATATGCTCCTTCGAACTCGATTTTAGCAGCCGAATCGTATGATTTAGCAAGTGCTCCATCCAAGTGTTTTCCGTAAGAAGTGATTGCCAAAACGCGTCCACCAGCTGATAAAACCGCAGGTCCATCTGAAGAAGTTCCCGCATGGAAAACGATACTTTCAGTCACAGAATTCAAACCATAGATTTGTTTTCCTTTTTCATACGCTTCTGGGTAACCACCAGCAACCATCATTACTGTTGCAGCACATTTGTCGATGAATTGTACATCTCTTTCAGAAAGTGTATTTGATGCAACACCTTCAAACAGGTCAAGAATATCAGATTTCAAACGTGGAATTACCACTTCTGTTTCTGGATCACCCATACGGCAATTGTATTCAATAACAAAAGGTTCACCTTTCACATTGATCAATCCGAAGAAAATGAATCCTTTGTATGGAATATTATCATTTCTCAAACCTTTAACGGTTGGAATAATAATTTGATTTTGCACCTTATCCATGAACGCAGCATCTGCGAAAGGTACTGGAGAAACAGCTCCCATTCCACCTGTGTTCAATCCTGTGTCACCTTCACCAATACGTTTGTAATCTTTGGCTTCAGGTAATAATTTATATGAATCACCATCTGTGATAACGAATACAGAAAGTTCAATTCCTTTTAAAAATTGTTCAATCACAACGCGCGAACTCGCTTCACCGAATTTTGCGTCGGCTAACATGCTTTTCAATTCAGCTTTCGCTTCTTTCAAATCATCAATGATCAAAACTCCTTTTCCAGCTGCAAGTCCATCGGCTTTCAACACGTATGGTGGTTTCATTGATTCCAAGAACGTGTATCCTTGTTCTAAGGTATCTTTTGTAAACGTCGCATATTTCGCTGTTGGAATATTGTGACGGAACATGAATTGCTTCGCGAAGTCTTTACTTCCTTCAAGCTGAGCAGCGTATTGATTTGGTCCGATAACAGGAACATTTTTCAACTCGTCGTCTGCCAAAAAGAAATCGTGAATTCCTTTCACAAGCGGCTCTTCTGGACCAACAACCACCATGTTTACTTGATTCTCAAGAACGAATTTTTTGATTGCTGGAAAATCTGTTGTGCTCATCGCCACATTTTTTCCGTATAAACGCGTTCCCGCATTTCCTGGAGCGATAAATAACTCTTCCAACATTGAACTTTGTGCCATTTTCCATGCTAACGCATTTTCTCTACCACCAGAACCAAGAAGTAATACTCTCATGTTTTTGTTTGCTTTTAGCAATATTTTAAAAGGGATTCAAAAATTAATTTTCCGTCTTCGTTTGCAATGAAACGATCTGCAGCGCGCTCAGGATGTGGCATCATACCAAATACATTTTTACCTGCATTTGTGATTCCAGCAATGTTCTTCAATGCACCATTTGGATTAAACTCATCCGAAACAATACCATCTTCAGAACAATATTTGAAAATAATTTGATCGTTGTCTTCAATTTTCTTGATTGTATCATCTGACGCGAAAAATCTTCCTTCACCGTGAGCGATTGGAATTTTAAACGTGCGGTCTGTGCTTAATCCTTTCGAAATAGCCGCAGTTTCAGACGTTGGTTTTAAAAATACATTTTTACAAATGAATTTTTGATTGTTGTTGTGAAGCAATGCTCCTTCTAACAAACCAGATTCTGTCAAAATTTGGAAACCATTACAAACGCCCAAAACAAAACCACCTTTGTTTGCGTGGTTAATTACTTCAGTCATAATCGGCGACAACTTTGCAATTGCACCCGAACGCAAATAATCTCCGAAAGAAAATCCTCCAGGAAGTACCACAAAATCAACACCTTTCAAATCAGTGTCTTTGTGCCAAAGGCGTTCAACTTTTTGACCCATGATGTCTTGTAACACATATACCATGTCTTCATCACAGTTCGAACCAGGGAAAGTAACTACTCCAAATTTCATTTAATCAAGAATTTTGTGGAAAAACCACATGTCAATTTGGGCGTAAAATTAGTCAATTTAACGCTGAATAAATGTCAATTATTGGAAAAAATTAATCAACGAATAAATGAGGGTCAAATAAAACAGCACCATGGCCACAATTCCAAATGTTTTATTCGAAAAAGAAAAGGTTAAGAAGAAAGAAAGTGGAATCATTAAGAAGCTAAATCGTTCAATCTGGCCAAAGAAGATAAAATCAGCCAAACCATACAAAATTCCCACACCAACAAGCCACCAAAGTATTCGAACTAATTTTTTTAGACGAATGGATGATTTCTGCATCTTTCCACGAATACTTAGTAAGCTTAATAAAAACAACAACGTAAAGAGGACTGCCGTTACCAAGAAATCGGTTTGCTTCTTGAAATAATTACTTGTTTGTTCAAGAATTTTTAAATCAATTGAATGTTCGTTGTACCACACAAAAACTGCTGCATAGATCAATGGAATACTAAACGCTAAAATTGCCAGAATCGTTTCACGAAAAACAAAAGGGCGAATATTCCAAAGCATGATTAATACAAATGGAATTAACGCAACCATTGGAGGATGAAAACTTGCAGCTACCCCAGCAAAAAAAGCACCATTGAAAACCGCTTTTCGTCCATCTTCGTTTTGACGAAGTTTAAACAGTTGATACAACAAAATGATAATGCATGTATGCGCGATGAGCAAACCATCCAAGCTATAAAACGAATGATAAAAGCTCATTAACACAACATACAACAGTGAAGACATGTAACTGTTGCGTTCTAAAAACTCATTCGTGTTGAAAAGCCAATTTATTCCAAAAGCATTAATTGTAATCAGAATTCCAGCAGAAATATTCGCAATTAAAGGGAAAATAACAACTGCATCACCCCAGAGACCAAGATTAGAGGTGCTGTTTTGGATGTAGTAATTGGTTTGATAATTCAACAAAAAATAGAGTGATACAATCACAGGTATCAACAGAAGTACTCCAGCTCTATTTCCTAAAAACAATTTTACCACGGGACGAAGATACGGAAATCTGTTCCAACGATGAAAGGTCAACACAAATAGTCAATAAATAGTGTCATTTTGTTAATCTTTTTTTTACTTGGTACTTTGCTTTTTTCCGTTATATTTGTTCGTCTTGGTGAAAACCTAAGAACTGTTAGAGAAAAAATGAATAGTATGTCACAAGAGAAAACACGATATTCTGATGATGAATTAGCTGAATTTAGAGAGTTAATTCAGGAAAAATTAAAGGAAGCACACGTTGATTATACATTGTTGGTTGGGTCACTTTCACACAATGATGATCATGGTACAGATGATACTGGTCGCACGTTTAACATGATGGAAGATGGTTCAGAAACCCTTTCACGTGAAGAAGTTGCGCAATTGGCAGCACGTCAAGAAAAATTTATTCAAAGTTTACAAGCGGCATTGATTCGCATTGAAAACAAAACATACGGTATTTGCCGTGTTACAGGAAAATTGATTCAAAAAGAACGTTTACGTTTGGTGCCTCATGCAACTATGAGCATCGATGCAAAAAACGCTCAAAACAAATAATTTTGTGAAAAAGAATTTAATGATAGTGGGGGCTTTAGTGGCCCTCATTTTGCTTATAGACCAGTTGGTAAAAATTTATGTGAAAACACATTTTCAACCGGGTGATTCTGTGAACGTCTTTGGAGATTGGTTTGTAATCGAATACATTGAAAACCAAGGAATGGCTTTCGGAACCACATTTGGAAATAAAATCTGGCATAAATTAGCCTTGAGTATCTTCCGAATTTTTGCAATTGGTGGGATTTGTTACTATTGGTACCAACAAGCCAAAGCAGGAGTTAAAAGAGAATTTCTTGTGGCGATTGGTTTAATCTTAGCTGGTGCGACAGGAAACCTCATCGATTCTATGTTCTATGATTATGCTTTTCCATATGATCCTTGTATGGGTTACAATCATTTGGAAGGATCAGGCGTATTTGCTGACTGTGGATTTTTTGGGAAAATTGAAACCAAACACAAAGGCTTTCTCCTTGGAAATGTTGTGGACATGTACAAATTTCAAGCAACATGGCCTCAATGGGTTCCTTGGTTAGGCGGAAGTCAAGTCTTCCCAGCTATTTGGAACACCGCTGATGCTTCAATTACAATTGGTGTAGGAATGGTGTTTTTAAGACAACGTGCGTATTTTCCAAAAAAACGTAAAGAACAAGTTGCCGTAAATACTGAGCAAGAAGCTGAAGAAACTAAAAGTGATAATGAATAACTGAATAAGTTAAGACGAAATAAAAAGCGGCTATTCATTCATTTGAATAGCCGCTTTTTTATATTATTAATTTCTCTGTACTCTAACTTATAAGCGGAACGTAATTCCACCTAAGAATTGGAAAACTTGAACAGGGTGATTGTACCAACGGTTATATCGTTGTGATGCAACATTGTTGAATTGAATGAAAGCAGAAATACGTTTATTGTAACGGTATTCCAATCCTAAGTTGATGTCTGCAATAAAACCAAGTGTTTTTGCGAACTGTAAATTCTCAACTGTGACATCGTCTTCCATTGCATACACCAAGGCTTTTCTTCCTCCTTCGAAATTCAAATCAAGGTTGATTAAGAATTTATCAAACAAATTGTAGCTCCCACGAGCAATTGCTTGCCATTGTGGTAAATTCCATGCGTACGTATTGTTCAACAAACTGTAAGAATAGAAACGTCCAATTCCATCCACCTTAAGTTTTTCATTTAATTGATACGAAATAGATCCTTCAATAGTAGTTAAGTTCAACGTATCAAACAGTAAATTGAATTTATTGCCCACAGAATAAAGCGTGTCTGTTACGAAAAGTGCTTTGTTTTGGATGCGTGCAAAACTTGCATTGACATTGAAACTAATGCGTTTCGACAAGGTTCCTTTGATACCACCATAAAAATCAATTGCCGTATTTTCATTGCGCATTGACACATTTGTCAATACAAATTCATTCTCAGCCGTTAGTGATTTAAAGCTTGTTTGTTTCAATCCACCACGCAAACCAACATACGGAATGAAAATATCATTGAACATAGAATATTTCAATTCTGCTACTGGATAAATATGTGCTTTTGTTGTTTGATGCGCATCAATCACGATATCAACACCCACTTTCGCTTTGAAACGATTATTGAATAAATAGGTTGAAATCGTTGGTTTTAAATTGATGATTGTATTGTTTAACACAATTCCTGTGTCAATAGCTGAAGAATTTGTGTCACCTATTGAACCGTACTTGTAACCATTGTAGCGTACATTGAAATCAGCGGCATAGATTTCTTTTCCAAGTTTATAAGAAGCCGATGAGTTAAAGCCGAAGAAATTCTCACGCGCTCTCCAGTCCGACAAACTATCTTCAAGTGGTTTTTTCGATCCAAAATTGTTGTATTCGATTCCTACTTTATAATTCAAATTCGCACTGTCTTTTTTATGAGAAGCAAAGGAAAACGCTCCACCTATATCTTGGTAGCGTTGTGCAGTTGTTTTTCGATCTACAGAATCTGTTGGAATTTTCCATCCATAATAATGTAAACCCTGATTGTTGTAGTGCAAATCTCCGCGTAAGGTATAATTCTTTTCATTGATTCCACCATACAAACCAAGTTTCGTGCGATCAAATTGAGCCGGCGCATAATCCTTGATATTTCCGTATGAACTCAAATGTTTCGCATGTACACCGTAAACAAATTTACGCGACCGTTTAGAATCGTAGTAAACTTCTCCCAACGGCATTAATTCAGTTCCAATACCCAATTTAACATATGTGCTATACAGTTGATTGAGTTTTTGCTCCGTTTTAATTGTAGCTGGATTAATTGGTTCAACTTCAATTTTTGTTGGGTGTTGCAAAGCCAATAAAGGGAAATCAATCACTGGATTGGCAATTGTCGTATCAATAATCTTTGGACTTTCAGTCATACGATAAGCAGGTTCAACTTGTCGTAATTGCAATCCAACAATAACCACATCTGGTCCTTCTTGTCCAAATAAGAACGATGCAATACTTACAAACGAGAATAAAATGTATTTTTTCATGACTAGTTTCCTCCTTCGTTTACTTCAATAATAGTTTCACCTGGTTGTTCAACCGCCTTTGGTTTATTTTTGAGTTGCATTAACTCATCAAAGAGTTCATTCGCCTCAGACAAAATACCGTCCTCTTCATCTGGATAATGATCAATTACCGATTTCAATGTTTGTTCCGCTTGGAATAAATCATTTTGTGCAATTAAAATACGTGATTGCAAAATCAATCCTTTTGCTACCCAATAGGTATAAGAAGGTTTCATTTTGATCAATGCGCGTAACTCAGTATCCGCTTTTTTATAATCTTCTTGTTTGAAATACATTTCACCTAAGCTGTATTTCGCCTCAGCCGCTTGAATGGTTGTCGTATTCTTTACAATCCATTCCAACGAAGGTTTTGCCTCCGTGAAATTATTCAAGTAAAATTGTGACATTCCGTAAGCGTATTCAGCTTCTAAACGAATTGTGTTGTTCACCTGACTGTTTCCTAAAACGGACTTCGCATTTACTGCAGCATTAGACCAGTTTTCAATTAAGAAATTACAACGCATTAATCCTAATTTTGCTGCGTAGATTACCGCTGGTTTAGAACTCGTTTTGTCTAAGCGCTCATAATAAGGAATTGCCTCTTCATACATGCCCGTATTGTATAAATAAACGGCTACGCGCTGTGCGGAAAACTCCGTATATGAATTATTCGGTCCTTCAAGTAATTTTCGATATGCCGCAATTCCTTTTTCCGTTTCTTTCGTTGCATAATAAGAAGTGGCTAAGAAAAATTGCGCTTCAGCAACGTATTTTCCTTCTGGAAAACGATCCAAGTATTTTTCTAGTTGTGGAATCGCTGTAACATATGAACTGTCTTTATACGCCTCATATGCTGGTGTATAATACAATCCTTCCTGTTCATCCATTGAAATATCTGCACATGCATATTGACTCGCTAATTCACTCACCTTTTCTGGTTGTTTCAAAGCAGTATACACATCTTTTAGACCAAGTACAGCATTTGCACAAACGTTATTATCACTTCCATAAGCAGCAAGAATGTCCTTGTATTCTTTTTCAGATCTTAAGTAATCCCATTTCTTATAGTAAACATTTGCAATCTCGATTTTACTTGAAACAATTAAGTTCGAATTCGGATAATCCGTTAAAATCTGATTGAAATAGCGCAATGATTTGTCGTAATCACCTTTGTTTTTGTATTCGATAGCAACTTCATAAATGGACATTAACATGTACTTGGAATTTGTATAGTTGTTAATGATATCCAACAAATTTTTGATTTTCGCATCTTCATCATTATCAATTCCATACGATTTCGCTTGATAAAACAAGGCTTGATCTTCATAACCAGCTTTCAACTTCAATGCTTCGCCATAATATTTGATGGCATTTTTATCTTCCCTCGTCATGTAATACCCATCTGCAGTTCGCATGTAAGCATCCGCCAATTTTTGTTTGTTTTTAACGGAGGAAAGCGTATAGGTTCTGAATGCTTCTATGGCATCTGCAATGTTTTCTTTTTTCAAATACGCATAGCCGATATTGTAATATGCGTCTGCTTTTAAATCTTGTGTTAGATTAGAAGGTAATGCAATGTACTGCTTGTATTCCTTAATAGATTTATCCATATCATTCAAACGATAATATGCATCTGCTGTCCAGAATTTTGCTTTACTCGAAAAAACTAGATCCACTGGATATTTATCCACCAACTCAAACGATTTGATGGCATTTGCATATTCTGCTTTCTGAAAGAATTCAACTCCTTGATTATACGCAACTAATTGATAAGCTGTTTTCAGTTTCGTGTCTTTATTTGGCAATTTATCCAACGAAGCCAATGCCTTTGCATAGTTATTTGTTGATGTATAAACATTTACCAAATATTGATTGATTTCATTCGTACGTTTTGATTTTGGAAAACGATTCAAGAATGTTTCCAATGCAACAACCGCTTCGTCGTATGGATTCAAATCCAATTTATACGATAGAATAGCATAATTGTACAAAGCATCTTCTTGAACAACAGGATCTTTTTCAATTTCTGAAGCCGCCTCAAAAGCCGCACGAGCAGAAATCAAATTGTTTAATTTTAAATAACATTCTCCAATGTGATAAAACGCAACTTGACCCAGACTATCTTGTTGGCGTGTTACCTTATCAAATAATTTAATCGCTTTGTCATAGTTTTTACTTTTATAGTAGGCAAAACCAAGTTGATAATCGTCATCACGTGTTGTGTTCGCTTTCTGATTGTATTTCTCTAAATACGGAACCGCTTCATCGTATTTATTAATTCTATAATACGCATCTCCAATCAGGTGATTCATATCTGTTTGGTTAATGGCATTTGCAGAATCAACAATTGTGGGAGCATACTTTGTTACTTCAGCATATTTTCCTTGTAAGTAATATATCTGTGCAATATAATAAGGAACAACTGATGCGAAACTTTCATTCGTTTGTAACTTCAAAAAGCCATCCAAGGCCGTTTGATACGATTTATCCATGTACGCAATGTGCGAATAATAGTAAAGTCCAGGAGCTGCGTATTGTGATACACCATCTTTTACTTCGTGAAAAGCACTTCTTGCCTCAACATATTTCTTTTCTTGGAAATTCGAATACCCAACTTTGAACAAGTATTCTTCCTTCTCTTCAGGTTCAACATCCGTTGCTTTTAATTGATTAAACCAAACCAATGCTTCTTCAAAATCCTTCTTTTGGTAGAAATATTTTCCCAAACGGAAGAAAATCGTGTTTTTAAAAATGCTTTCCGGGTAGTTTTTATTAAAATCCGTCAGCAAAGTGACAGCATCATTGTTGTACAATTCCAAGGCGGAAAGACCTTCATAATACAAGGCTTTCACATACATTGGATCGTTTGGTTTATTGTAACCATTCAAAAAGTTTCGGAATTCAATGCGCGCTGCAGCGAACTGTTCCTTCGCATACAGCTCTTCTGCACGGTAATAATTTTCGTACTCGCTGTTATATTTCTCCGAAGTTTGTGCGAAGGAAATAACAGGTAGGCACATCAATATGAAGACCAGAAATCTGTTCATAATACACTGCTTTTAATCAAGTAAAATTAAGGGACATCATGACCCTGTTGGAGAGGACTTGTAAAAGTTTTAAACGTAATTCTGTTAAGATTATTATAGAGGAGTCGATTTGAGTAGCCTAGGATTTTTCGACCTTTACAAGAACTAATATAAATTCCGTGGGAAAAGTCATACAAATTAGAAATGCTAGAATCTTCCAACAAGACACGTTGGTGCTTGATGATGTACAATTTGAAATGGATTCGAACGAATTTGTTTACCTGATTGGTAAAACGGGAAGCGGAAAAAGTAGTCTCTTGAAAACCATTTATGGCGCTTTAGAACTACAAGAAGGAACTGGAAGTGTTGCCGAATATGATTTAAAAGCCTTGAGTAAAAAAGATATTCCGATGTTGCGTCGAAAAATTGGAATTGTTTTTCAAGATTTTCAATTGTTGATGGATCGCACCGTACTTCAAAACTTAACATTTGTAATGGGCGCTACAGGTTGGAAAGATAAAAACCTGATGGAGAAACGTGCGAAAGAACTTTTACAGTTAGTTGGAATCGAACAAAAAATCAATTCCATGCCCCACACACTTTCTGGCGGTGAACAACAACGTGTATCAATTGCACGTGCTTTGGTAAATAAACCAGCGTTGATTTTAGCGGATGAACCTACAGGAAATTTAGATCCAGAAACATCGGAAGAAATTATGCGCTTGTTGATTGCTGTTGCTCAAGAAGAAAAAACAGCTGTTCTGATGGCAACGCACGATATGACAATGGTTGAAAAATTCCCAGGTCGTGTGATGCGAGTTGAAAACGGAAAAATTAAAGAAATTTCAACCATTAACCGCTTCAATCCATTTACTCCGTTCGACGGGAAGGATTAAGTTAAACAGCAGATTTACTAAAATTAACTTCGAATAGTTTCATCCAGTTTTTACCTGTCATGTACCATTTTTTGGTTGCAGGATTGTACGCAATTCCGTTTAAAACATCGCCATTGCCTCGACCTTGCGTTCCCAAATCTGTCGCATCAATTTCTGCCAACACTTTTCCATTCATTGGATCAATCACAACGACTTTATTCGTCATCCAAACATTGGCATAAATGTAACCATCAGGACCATATTCCAATTCGTTTAAGTTGGCAACTGCGTCTTCATTCGTGTACACTTCAATCGTGCGTTCAATTTCAAATGTTTTTGGGTTTCTAAACACAAGACGCTCCGTTCCATTGGACATAATCAATGATTTTCCATCATTACACAATCCCCATCCTTCACCAGTATAGGCAATATCATCTTCGATTTGCAGTGTGTTTTTATTATAGATAAAACATTTTTGTTCTTGCCATGTCAATTGATAAACCTTATCTCCAAAAACGGTAATTCCTTCTCCAAAGTAATTGGCATCCAAGCCCATTTTTTTCAAACTTGAACCAGTCGCCATGTCAATGTGTGCCACCATACTTTGTCCTTTTTGCCCTGTACTTTCGAACAAAATTCCATCGTTAAACTCTAAACCTTGCGTGAAATTGGTTACACTATGCGGATATGAAGTAACAGGTTTTGCAATCCAAAGTTCAGGATCAATATCTGACAAAACGCGCACCATTCGCTCATCCACCGTGGTTGAACCATCATTTAAGGTAGCGACCAACTTAACGACTCTTGTACCAAGACCGTAAAAGCCAGCTTTGAATAAATAGTTTATTGTTGTTTTTGGTTTCTCCCATGTTTGAAACAAACTATCATTATAGAACAATTCCACTTTTGCCACATCTTCCGATAGAACTTTCACATTGATTTTCACTGCTTCATCCCATCGCGTTGCAAGATTGTCCTGAAAATCAAAAGTTGCAGCCAATTCAATTTCTTCCGGTTGTTCTTTTAGAAGAGGAACAATAACCATCGCACCAATGACAGCGAGAATTAATCCAATAATAAGATACTTTTTCATGACTAATAATTAAAGTAGTTGTTCAATCGCACGTGCGCTTATTCCATTGTGCGTTTCGGTATAAATTAATTCATTGTTTCTCAAAACGATTACTTGAGGGCTTTGATGCATCACATGCGTTAATTCTGCCATTAAATTAGAAACATTTCTGAACGCAATTAAATCCAAATAATAAAGTTTACAGTTATTCTCTAGATTCCAATCGTGCTCGAAACGATCGTATGCCATTGCAGAAATACTGCAGCGTGTAGAATGTTTAAAAAACAAAACAGTTTCTGTTTCAGCTTCCACCAATGCATTTTTTAATTGCTCCTCACTCGTAAGTGCAATCCATGGAAGTTGTTTTTTTGGTTTTGAAGAAAAGAATCCCATATTACATTCCAGGTGTAAATTGTTTCAAGAAACGCACATCATTTTCAGAATACAAACGTAAATCGTTCACTTTGTATTTTAATTGTGTGATTCGCTCGATTCCCATTCCAAACGCAAAACCAGAATATTCTTTCGAATCAATTCCACATGCTTCCAACACATTTGGGTCAACCATTCCACATCCTAAAATTTCTAACCAACCTGAATATTTACAGACATTGCAACCCTTTGAATTACAAATGGTACAAGAAACATCTACTTCAGCACTTGGCTCAGTAAATGGAAAATAAGAAGGACGTAAACGAATCTGTGCTTTTTCACCAAACAGTTCTTTCGCGAAATACAACAGGGTTTGTTTCAAATCGGCGAAGGAAACATGTTTGTCAATGTACAATCCTTCCACTTGATGGAAAAAACAATGCGCGCGTGCAGAAATAGCTTCGTTACGAAAAACTCTTCCCGGAGAAATGGTACGAATTGGTGGTTTTGAGTTTTCCATCACACGCACTTGAACTGAACTTGTGTGTGTACGTAAAGCCATTTCATTCTCTCCTTTTTCAATGAAGAACGTATCTTGCATATCACGTGCTGGATGTTCTGGTGGAAAGTTCAATGCAGAGAAATTATGCCAATCATCTTCAATTTCTGGTCCTTCAGAAACAGCATATCCAATGCGCTCAAAAATTTCAATGATTTCACTTCTCACAAGCGAAAGTGGATGACGCGAACCTATTTCATCGCTATCACCTGGTCGTGATAAATCCAACGATGAATCACTTGACGAAGCCGTTTCTAACTGTTCTTTAAATGATGCAAATTTTGTTTCTGCATGTAACCGAAGGTTGTTCAATAATTGTCCAACTTCTCGTTTTTCTTCATTGGGAACTGATTTTAGTTCACCAAACATATTTTTTACAATTCCTTTTGATCCAAGAAATTGAATACGGAAATCTTCCAATGATTTCGTGTCTTTAATCACAAATTGATCAATATCCGTTATTATTTTATCTATAGTTGCCTTCATGCTTTTACGCTCGCTTTCGTGCTTTAATTCGCTAATCCCTTAATTTTTTTATTTTGTAGGTGTAACTTTTTAACTAACTTTATTGTTTAAGCATTAAATTACACTTTTACAATGTACGAAGGTAAGAAATTAAGAAGAACTTTGTTGTCAGATTAATTTAAAATAAGTTTATCTTTGGGCATCTAGTTTGAGAAAAAAGATGAAAAAATTGAGAAAACACATACTATTATCAAGTTTATTTCTTTTGGCGATTGGAATATTATCAGCCTGCAAGAACGACGATCCTTCTGTTTTGAAAATTTTTGTTCGTTCAGCGAGCAATGAATTACAAAATGGTGCAAAGGTTGTTATCATTGGAGATGTAAACTCAAACCCAGCAACACTTCCATACGTTGATACAGTTCTAACAAATGCTTCTGGATTTGCGACGTTCAACATGGATGAATATTTCAAGAGTTCAGGTGCAGACAACACAACAGGCTATTTTGACGTCATTGTAAAACAAGGCGCTGCAGAAGGAACAGAATATGTTCGTTGTCGTGCTCACATTACTACTGTTGAAACAGTATTTTTAAACTAAAAAAAATTAAACCATGAATACTACATTGAAAAGAACCATTGTTTTCGCTGTTTTAGCGATATTGGGTGTTGGATTTTCATCTACTGGATGCAGAAAAAAGAAAGATACGATTGCTATAATTTATGTTCGTGATGCCGCAAATCAACTAGTTTCTGGTGCACAAGTAGTTCTTTATGGTCAATCTACTCAACCAAATCAAGCTGTAAATGTTACGTTGTACGATACAACCACAACAAATACTTCAGGAGAGGCTAAGTTTAACTTCAACGATGTTTATCAATTAGGTCAAGCGGGTGTTGCAGTTTTAAACATTGAAGCTTCGGCAAATGGATTAAGTGGTGAAGGAATCATTAAAATTGAACAAGAAACGACTTCTGAAGAAACAGTTTTCGTTCAATAAGAAAAAATACACATACGTAAAAGGGATGAGCTCTAACTCATCCCTTTTTTTATTCCTTCAGTTTCCTGGTGTTTAGGAAAAGTGTACTTCACTGTCATCTACCAATTCATCACCTCGCATGCGCAAGAACAATTGAATCAATGCAACAACATCTTTTTCGCAATACACTTTTATGCGCTCCAAATCATTTTCTTCAAAATACACGCGCGCTACATCTGCTCCAGAAATATCATCTTTTGGTGTTGGAATGTTGAAAATGTGACACATCAGTGCTAAGGATGTAAACGATTTATAATCGCCAAACTTCCATAATTCCATGGTGTCCAAATGACTAATTTCCCACGGTTTTTTGCCTGCAATGTCCAATACTGCTGGAAGTTTAATTCCATTGATCAGCATGCGACGACAGATATAGGGGAAATCAAATTCCTTCGCATTGTGTCCACATAAAATATGATACGGTGTATTGTAGCGATCGTCGAGTAGATTTTTAAATTGTTTTAATAAGGTCGCTTCATCATCGTGGTAAAATGATTTCATGCGAATTTGTCTTCCCGTGCGCGTGTCATGGACAAATCCAACTGAGATACAAACAATCTTTCCAAACTCGGCATAAATTCCGCCGCGCTCGTTGTACAATTGTTCAAAGGATTTTTCTTCATTCTGCATGAAGCGTGTTTTCATTTCAAATAAATGACGTGTTTCATCTGCAAGCTCTGGGAATTGATACGTTTGTGGTACGGTTTCGATGTCTAAGAACAGAACTTTTTCTAAGGATACTTTTTCTAACATATAAAATAGGTTTGTTACTTGAAGATAAGCAAAAAATTGCACATTCCACTTTAAAGAGGCAATTTTGCAGTGAATAATAACAACCATGGCAGAAGAATTAATCAAACTAGAAGGAAGCAAAGAAGCAATTTATCAAGGCTTATTGCCACAAATAAAAGGCTTGATTTCAGGAGAAACTGATCAAATTGCCAATTTGGCAAATGTGTGCGCTGCCCTAAAAGAAACATTTGATTTTCTTTGGGTTGGTTTTTATTTAGTGAAAGAAGACGAGTTAGTACTTGGTCCGTTTCAAGGTCCAATTGCTTGTACACGCATTCAAAAAGGAAAAGGTGTTTGTGGTACTTCTTGGGATACAGCAGAAACATTGGTTGTACCCGATGTTGATTTATTTCCTGGACATATTGCCTGTAGTTCGTTATCCAGAAGTGAAATCGTTGTACCTTTAATCGCTTCAAATACTGTAGTAGGTGTTTTGGATGTAGATTCCAAAGATTTGGCTACTTTCGATGAAATTGATGCGCATTATTTAAACGAAATTTGTTCATGGCTGGTTTAAGATTTTTTTCTCTTGTTCTTATTGCAATCCTAAGTTCTTGTGCGCAAGTCGGTACCTTAAGTGGTGGTGAGAAAGATGAAACTGCACCGAAACCTATTGCCAAGAAAACGCTTCCAGCGAATGAATCTATACTGTTTACTGGAAATTCTGTTTCCTTTGAATTTGACGAGTTCATTCAATTGAATAATCCACAACAAACCATTCAAATGGTGCCTAATCACGCGCGTCCAACAGCAACATTGTCAAAAAAGACAATTACCGTTTCGTGGGAGGAGCAACTTCAACCAAACACAACGTATGTGCTCTATTTAGATGGAACTGTGAAAGATGTTACAGAAGGAAATGACACACTGATCAAATATGTTTTTTCAACTGGAAATGCGATTGATTCATTAAGTTACTCCGTTCAACTTAAAGACGCTTTTAGCAATCAGCCGAAAGAAAACTGCATCGTTGGTTTATATGACAACATTGACTCACTAACACCTATTTATTTTGCGCGAACAAATAAACTAGGCCTTGCGCAATTTGATTTTTTAAAGGCTGGAACTTATTTTTTAAAAGGTTTTCAAGATGAAAATAAAGACCTGAAATTGCAGGCACACGAAGCCCAAGGATTTAGAATTGAATCAGTAGAAATCAATGATACTATAAAAGATACTATTCCTTTATTGATTTCATCTCCTTTTGCCAAACGTAAAATTCGTAGTTTTAAGTATGTTGCTCCGGGTAGCTTTTTCATTGGTGCCAATTACGATTTATCCAATAAGTCGTTCAAAATAGAAGATAAAATATTTACGAAAGAAGAAATCGTTTTTCATACAGAAGACAGTGTTCAGCTTTTTTATACACCATCAGAGCAAACGATTGTAAAAGCCTTCGTTTCTGGCGATGGTGAAATTGACACACTTTCCACACGCATAAGCGAACGCGACAGAAAAGCTCCCTTGCGTTTTTCGAGCAGACTCTCCACTAATGAACTTGGTCCACACGAGGAGTTTACATTTCAATTAACCTCGTTGATCCAAGCAATCGATACATCTAAATTCAAGCTATACAACACCGCTGATAGTTCCCTGATTAAGCATTCTGTTCAATTTTCAAACAATCAAATTACCATTGCTTTTGATCGCACGAAACTTAAAGAGGTGAAATTGGTCATGGAAAAAGGAGCCGCAACGAGTCAAACCGGACAACTAACCGAAACCTTTACAACTGCTGTAAAAGTAAAAATTGCCAAAGAATATGGGATTGTTTATGTTGACGCTACGGCATTTTCAAAACCAATTATTGTTGAATTATTGCAAAGTGGAAAAGTGGTGCAAAAAACGCTTCTAATTTCCGATTTCAAAACGACCTTTGCGAATTTGGTTCCAGGTGAATATCAGTTCAGAATTATCGAAGATACCAATCAGAATTTCAAATGGGATCCAATTAATCCACTAACAAAAGAACAAGCAGAAATAGTCTATTTCTATACCACTGTTTCAAAAGTACGTGCGAATTGGGAAATTGACGTGAAACTAACTCCTTTGAACTAATGGAAACGCCATCCATTATTGAACGCTCGTTTCAAGGGTGGAAAATGTGGTTAGGTATTTCAATTGGTGTTTTCGTTGCTGCATGGATGTTGTATTCGAGTATTTCTGCAACCCGTTTCATCGAAGCAGAAAATGGGAAAGGATCGTATCGTTGGGAAGACAAAAATCACAATCAATACGTTGACTTAGCAGATACGAAAGAATTCATCTACGACACAAATGGAACGTATCGAAAACAGACCGTTTCAGACGCCTTACGTTTAATTCATTGGACACCAACATCTTTTTTATGGATTTTAGTGGCATTGCTTTGTGTTGTGGGACGCGATTTTTTCTACATGTTACGCATTCGTTTGCTCACGCACAATGAATTAACCTGGAAAGCCAGTTTTTATGTGATTATGTTGTGGGAATTTGCCTCAGCGCTTTCACCTGGAGTTGTTGGAGGTGTTGCGGTTGCCATGTTTATTCTGAACAAGGAAAAAATTGATTTGGGTCGCTCCACAGCCATTGTTTTAATCACCGCAATGATGGACAATTTGTTTTATGTCTTGATGATTCCTTTTGTGTTCTTTTTCATTGATAGCGCAACTTTGTTTCCGAGTCATTCTTTCGGTTCCTCGAGTGTTCAGTTTATATTTTGGACTGGATTTTTTGTGTTCTTAGGCTTAACGCTGTTTTTGTTTACTAGCCTTTTCATTCTGCCATCATTTGCGAAACGAATATTGGGGTTTGTTTTCAGTTTACCTTTCTTAAATCGCAGGAAAGAGAAAGTATTAGTAATTGGAGAGAACATCGAAAAGACAGCTTTACTCATGCGCAAAGAACCGTTTTCCTTTTGGGTAAAAGTCTTTTTGGCAACCTGTGGTAGTTGGATTTCTCGCTACTTGGTCATCAATGCATTGTTGCAAGCATTTTTACAATTAGGTCTTTTGGATCACATTTTACTATTGGGAAAACAACTTGTTTTATGGCTGTTAATGCGTGTGAGTCCGACACCGGGCGGAAGTGGAATTGCTGAATATGCTTTTGGCGAATTATTGGTTGATTTCAGTCAAAGTGCCTTGTTGCTCGCATCTTTGGCCATTGTTTGGCGCTTGATGTCTTATTTTCCTTACTTATTTATTGGCGCGTTTTTATTGCCTCGTTGGTTGAAACGCCGTTCGTAATCACTTTCTAAACAACTGGTACAAGCCAGTGAACAAGACGATTCCAAGAACGTAAACAATTTCCGGGAAGACGATGAAAAAAGAAAGACCAAAGGTTAGAGCTATGCATCCAAAAGCCAACAGTTGTGCCTGAATGTGGTTTTTAAAAATTTGCTGAATTGTGATTTTTTGAAACATTCCAGTCATCAAAAATTCCATTTTATAGCGCTGGTATCCAGCAAAAGCAATCAAAGGAAGAAGGAAATAACCTTGTTCAATTCCCATGTCTTTGTAGTTCCAAAACGCTGATATTTCCTTTGTAAAATCTATTGTTGGAACGAGTGCTTGCATGGTTAGTTGAACAAATACAGTATTCGAAATAAAAAGTAGCGCACTTATCGTTCCCAACTTTAACCAAGCGCTTGATTTCTCTCTTTTTAGCGACTGCACTTTCTTGGCTTTTACATGAGAAAAAACCTCGTAGGCTAAATAATCCAACAAATAGAATAACACGATGAAATATAAATTCCAGTGCCAAAAGAAATAACCTAATAAAGGAATTACTGCATCCGTGAGCAGTTGGAAGTATTTTAGATTAACGCGCATTTTTCAATACATCAGCTCGTTCACGTGATAATTTAAAATCTGGATTGTATTTCAATGCTTTTGCATACGATTGCATTGCTTTGGTAATGTCTCCCTGCTGTTCGTAACACATTCCAAGGTTATGCCATGCCTCAACGAATCTCGGTTCTGTTTTTAGTGCAGATTTATAATAATAAATTGCACTGTCGATTTGTTTAAAATTGTATTGTTTAATCACACCAATTTGATTGAGTGCTTGAAAATAACTTGTATCCAATTTAATCATTTTTCTATACAAGGTTATCGCCTTTTCTGGTTGATTGAACTGCTGTTGTGCATAGGCAAGAGAAAACAATACATCTGGATTCTTTGGTTGTAAAGTAACAGCTGTTTTATAGTATTGTAAACATATTTCATTGCCTTCAGACTCGTAAAGAGATCCCAACATTAAATACGCCTCAAAGAATTTTGGGTCTTGTTGAACAGCTGTTTCGTAGGATGATTTCGTCAAGTCCATGTATTTCTTACTAGGTGTTCCATCCTTTTCTGGATTCAGTTTACTCAATAGTAAGTAATTTGAACCTTTCATTGTATACGCATCTCTGTATCTTGAATCAATTTTTAATGCTCGATTGATGTACTCGAAGGATTGATCGAAATCCATTTGTTGACTAAACGTTGAAGCCAAAGCAACCAATGCCTTTGTGTTTTTCGGTTCTTGTTTAATAACTGACTTATAAATGCGTTGCGCAATTGAAACATCCTCCATTGAGCGGTTTGGTCGATTGTTTAATATATCCGCATACAGCATTTTCGTGTTTGAACTAATACTGTCCAAGCGATATGCTTTTGCGCCATCAGCCAGTGCTTTGTCAAAATTTAATTCTTTCATCATTTTATTGCCGTGCTGTACCAACAACTCGACACTGTCTGGGAACATGACCAATAAACTATCTAAATCTTTTGGAAGATTGTTTTGTTTATTCGATCCGCCACATGAAACGAAAAAGAAAGGAATTAAAAAGAATAAATATTTCATAGTTCTGAATTACTGTTAACAAAGTTAAAGCAATTTATTAATCCACAAGGATTCAGAGAATCATTGCTTACTACCGTTTGCTAGAAAAAAGGAATCTTTCTAGTATTTGTTTGATTAAATTAATACATTTGAGTCATGAAAAAGTGGCTCGTTTTAGGATTCATTTTAGCACTTATTGTTGTTGGAAATGACATGTTTGCACAAGGTTGCTCTCAATGTAAAATGTTAACAGAACAAGGCTCTGAATTGAGTGAAGGTTCGTTTGGAACGAATATCAATTGGGGAATATTGTACTTAATGATTATCCCGTATTTATTAATCATGTTCTTGTTCAGAAAACGAATTTTTGATTTTTTTAGATCTTTAGTTAAAAAATAATAGACATAAAAAAACCCCGTAAATACGGGGTTTTTTTATGCTTAGAATCTTCCTCTTGTTTTAAACAAGGCATGATTTAAATTCGTATACGAAAGTGAGAATTCGAGAGATCCTCCTCTGTATGCTCGTCTCATCGTTGAAACGGTAACATCATAAGAAACACCAAATTTGAATCCTTTCCAATCAATTAAAATTGACGGTATAATTGCATCTTTTAAACGGTAATACGCTCCAAAGCCGAAATAGGCATCTTGCGAATTTCCTGTGATTTTTGTTCCATCTTGAAAACGATATCTTAACATCATTCCAAGAAGTGTTTCTAAATGTGGTCCTTGAATAATTTGAACCGCACTTCCATCAATCGACATGTCTCGCATTGGTAAATCCGCAATAACACCAGCGTGAATAATATATTTACGCATCAATCGATCTCCATCTACAGTGGCATATTTAAGTTGTGGCTTATTTAAGTGATATCCCGCAACCCCCAACTGAAATTTGAAATCGTTATTTCTACTAAAGGTTGATTGTCCGCCATCAAACACATAATAAATTCCCGCTGATGCATCTGCATAACGAAATGAACTTGCGTTATTTGCCTCTCCCGATCCAATTAATGGATCATATTCTGTTCCATTCCATTGAGAAGTAAATCTGAGTGAAGTATAATCGGCATTTCGACTTCCAAATCCGCCTTGAATTCCAGCTGATAAGGTATGACCAGAACCACCCATTGGTAATATTCCACTTACCGTAAGCGACCCAGTTTGGCTACCAAAACGGGAATCACCACCAATATCATTGTAAAACATGATCCCTAATCCAAGATGCGCTTTATCATTCATTCGGCTTTTACCGAAATTAGCATCAGCAGCGATTGAGGTTGTCATGAACTGTGTTCCAGCACCAAGCCATTGATTTCTATGGTTGATAATAACACGTTCCCAACCATCATAAACACCGGCCGCAGCAGGATTTATCAAAAGAGGGGTTTGCGCCGTTTGCGAAAAATGTAAATCTTGCGCATAGGTGTTTATACAACTTAAAAACGCAACTGAAAGAAGTATTTTTTTCATGTTTAACGAATTAAAGTGATATTACCTGAACGCGTTTCTGTTCTTCCATCAATGTACTTCACATCCAAAATATAGGCATATACACCACTGTTACAAGCTTGACCTTTATGTGTTCCGTCCCATTGATAAGTTTTATCCGATGTATTTACCATTAAATTACCCCATCTGTCGTAAATCGATAATGTAAATGAAAGCACATCTTTACCAACGATGATAACCAATGTTTCATTCAAATCATTTCCTGACCCATTTGGAGAAAATCCTGTTGGAAGGTATATTCCATTAATACAATTAAAACCTGTACTGTTTGGATCACATTCGTCTAAAGGATTTGTTCCATTTCCAACCTCAACTCCATCATTCAAGCCATCGCCATCTGTATCAGGATTATTTGGGTCAGTTCCCAACGTTCCTTCTT
>JBDKHH010000390.1:0-3375 GCA_039797785.1 Bacteroidota bacterium
TGTACATTTTTTTGTAGGTCGCGTTGCCCAACATTTTAACAATTAATGGATGAATTGTGGATGTACTATTTGATAGTGGGTCCAACGATATAGCGGTATAGGTTCCGGAACCTGTTCCACCTGGGAAACCTGCAAAACTCATGTTCAAATCCCAAACAGTTGGAACAAAACGGTCATTTAAATCTTTGTACAAATAATAATTTTGACGAAAAGCTCCAGAATAAGAATCTAGATTCACCAATACATTGTTAAACGCTAACATCCATAAAGCTCTGTCTACATCTAAATTTGATTCAATTGCTGCGAAATTATTGTTCAATGTATCAATCATGTGAACTAAATCATACCAACCATAATTCGATAGTAACTCATAACCGTTTGTGTAAGAAGCAGTATCTGCATTGATGTATTTTAAATCTGGATTTACAGTTGCTCCAGGTCCAGCTCCTCCAATTGGATTACATTTAAAAAACGCACCCTCTGTTGAAAAATAATGAGCTCCATTAAAATTATCGTTGATACTTTCAGCACTTGAATACAATCCTCTCAAAGTACCATTAATATACACATTTGCAAAATTCGCTTTCGGACAATCCATGTATTGTTCAAGTATAGCGTACGATAATACCTCGCGAATCATTGAAGGATCTTGATAACCATTTTGCAATTTGATGTTCGTATACCCTTGATAATCTTGATTCCCTTTTACATAATCCAAATTAATATGTAGCGGGTTTTTGTTGTTATTGGCATTATAAGAACTATTCCCTTTGTACTTAACTCCAACACTGTCAAATGAAATACCGTTGATTCGAACTGAGTCAGCAACCAAATAATCTTCCGTTGTACTCGCTAAATTGTCCATCAAAGCATCCCAGTTAGACTGTGAGAAAAACACTTCAATTGTTTGCACTGTCGCGCGATCATATAGATCTTGAGCTTGACTATTACCAATATAGGTTAAGATTAAGCTGAAAATTAAAAACACTTTTTTCATAGAGAAAATTTAAAGTTAATGGTTGTTAGATGCTATCAGTTAAACAAACTTGCGCTTAAGGTATAAAATAATTTAATTGTGGGTTCACATTTCCGAAATATCAGATTAAATCAAAAAAAAACGTTCACCATAAATGATGAACGTTTCTTACAATCTATTCGTTTGCGAAAATTAAATATCGATTTTCGCGTATTTTGCATTTTTCTCGATAAACTCACGTCTTGGTGGTACATCATCTCCCATTAACATTGAGAAAATTTGATCACATTCAGCAGCGTTATCAATTGTAACTTGTCGAAGCGTACGACTTTCAGGATTCATTGTTGTTTCCCAAAGTTGCTCAGCGTTCATCTCTCCAAGACCTTTATAACGTTGAACGTTCACAGAAGATTCAGAACCATTACCTTTCAATTCATTGATTAAGCGATCACGCATATCTTCGTTCCAAGCATATTCCGATTTCGTACCTTTTTTCACTTGGTACAATGGTGGAGTTGCAATGTAGATATAACCGTTTTCAATTAATTCTTTCATGTAACGGAAGAAGAATGTTAAGATTAATGTTTCGATATGCGAACCGTCGACATCGGCATCACACATGATGATGATCTTGTGATATCTTAATTTTTCTAAGTTTAAAGCTTTAGAATCATCTTCTGTTCCAATTCGAACTCCAAGAGCAGTGTAAATGTTTTTAATCTCTTCGTTTTCAAAAATCTTGTGTTGCATTGCTTTTTCAACGTTCAAGATTTTACCACGCAACGGCATAATTGCTTGAAAATGACGATCACGTCCTTGTTTTGCTGTTCCACCCGCCGAATCTCCCTCGACAAAGTAAATCTCACAAGCAGCAGGATCTTTTTCTGAACAATCGGCTAACTTTCCTGGAAGACCAGAACCAGTTAATACATTTTTACGTTGAACCATCTCACGTGCTTTACGAGCAGCATGACGCGCACGAGCTGCTAAGATTACTTTATCAACGATGATTTTTGCTTCAGATGGATGCTCCTCCAAATATGCAGATAACATTTCAGAAACTGCCTGACTAACAGGAGCTGTAACTTCTCTGTTTCCTAATTTTGTTTTTGTTTGTCCTTCGAATTGTGGCTCTTGAACTTTAACCGAAACAACAGCTGTTAATCCCTCACGGAAGTCATCACCATCAATTTCAATTTTCTCTTTCGCCAACATTCCTGAGTCAGTCGCATATTTTTTCAAGGTATTCGTCAAACCACGACGGAAACCAGATAAATGCGTACCACCTTCATGCGTATTAATATTGTTCACATACGCTTGAATGTTCTCTGTATACGAAGTATTATACGTCAAAGAAACCTCAACTGGAATTCCTTCACGTTCCCCTTCGAAATAGATAACATCTGAAATTAATGATTCACGGTTACGATCCAAGTATTGAGCAAATTCTTTCAATCCACCTTCAGAATGGTACGTTGTCATAGGAGAAACACCGTTCTCATCCTCAATACGATTATCTGTTAATGTAATTGTAATTCCTTTGTTCAAGAACGCCAACTCGCGCATACGAGCTGCCAAAGTATCAAAGTTATATTCTGTTGATTCGAAAATTGTACCATCTGGTTTGAATGTTACTTCAGTACCATGTTCGTCTGAAGTACCAATTTCACGAACTGGATACAATGGTTTACCAATACTATATTCTTGTTCGAAAACTTTACCATCTCTGCGAACAGTAGCTTTCAAAGCAATAGACAATGCATTCACACAAGAAACCCCAACACCATGTAAACCTCCAGATACTTTGTACGTATCCTTATCGAATTTACCACCGGCGTGCAATACAGTCATTACAACCTCTAATGCAGAACGTTTTTCTTTTGTGTGCATCGCAGTTGGAATACCACGACCATTATCTCGAACTGTAATGGAATTATCTTCATTGATCCACACATTGATTGTATCACAATGTCCAGCTAATGCCTCATCAATAGAGTTATCTACAACCTCATAAACTAAGTGGTGCAATCCTTTGACTCCAACATCACCGATATACATGGCAGGTCGCTTACGAACCGCCTCTAAGCCTTCTAATACTTGGATATTATCCGCTGAATAATCGTCTCTTCTAATTTCTTCACTCATATTCTTTCCTTTTGGAAAATGATTTTTTTCATGAACCAACAAAAATATAGAAACAAGAGTGTTTTAACTACTAAAATCTTAGCAGAATTGACGAACTTATCAACAAAATATTAACGATTTGGTAACGAACAAACTTACTTTTTACCCGTAATCCAATTGATAATCTCAGCATCGTTTGGAAGCACTCTTGGACTTACCACTTTTACTAAAATACCGTTTTCATCCAACAAGTACTTTTGAAAATTCCATTGAAC
>JBDKHH010000391.1:0-9105 GCA_039797785.1 Bacteroidota bacterium
GTGAAACGAAAAGGTGTTTTGGAACGCTTGAAGTAAGTTGAACCGATGAATACAACAGACAAACACAACGAACGCATGGCCACGATGACCTTTGCTTCTGTTTATCCACTTTACGTGACGAAAATCGAACGAAAAGGCCGAACGGTTGACGAACTTGATCAAGTGATTGAGTGGTTGTGTGGTTTCGACAAACACGCAATTCAGCGACTCATTGACGAAAAAGTGACTTTCAAGCAATTCTTTGAGCAAGCAACTTTGCATCCCAATGCTCACCTCATCACAGGAATGATTTGTGGCTACCGCATTGAAGACATTGAAAACAAACTAACGCAGCAAGTGCGCTATTTGGATAAACTGGTGGATGAACTTGCGAAAGGCCGAAAGCTGGAGAAAGTGTTGAGAGGGTAGTATTTTGGTAAACTGTTTTTTCAACGCGGAGGAGCAAAGTAAAAGGAGATCGCGGAGTGAGATGATACAAATAGTTTAAGATAGATCATTCTGGTTTGATTTTAAACTGAACAAGATTCGTTTGTAAAGATTCAAGGTTGACTTGTTACATGCAAAGTATGAAAGTGAAACAGCAAAGTATCAGTTGAAACATGCCAAGTACGAATGTGAACATGTCAAGGTATCACTTTTCACATGTAAAGTATGAAAGTGAAACGGCAAAGTATCAGTTGTAACATGCCAAGGACGTATGTGAAAGTGTCAAGGTATCACTTTTCACATGCAAAGTACGAAAGTGAAACGGCGAAGTATCATTCTTCACATGTTAAGGACGAATGTGAAAAATTTGATATTCGTATATCATTTATGAGAGGAAGGAGATTGATTTTATCCAAATTTCATTACATTCGATAGAACTTATCGGGCACAAAGGTTATTGTTTTTAGAAGAAGTTACTGATGCATTGTATTCTATTAAATCTAGAGAATCATGACGAATAAAAGCGAGTTGTTAAATGATAATAAGAAACTATCTATTTTAGTTTTACAACAAACTTTTGTCAAATTTTAAAAAGGTTTATCCATTTTAAATCAAGAAATCTGGTCGATTAAAAAAAAAACTTAATTTTATTCTAATTTCTATCAATAACTAATCCTAATGAAAATCTATATTTTTTTAATTTCAAATTTCTTCATCCTTTTTATAGGATTCGGACAGTCTCTTACTGAATTTGAGAAAATACTTGGTTCTGATGTAGAATTTGGGGATTGGTATACTTCTTCCATGACTGCAAATGGAAATAGAGCAATACTAGGATCTTGGGGCGATGATATTAACGGTTTTCCCGATGTAGGGTCTGCATACATCTATGAAAAAATTAATGGTAAATGGATTGAGCAAATTAAGTTATTAGCCTCTGATGGAGAAGAAAGTGATTATTTCGGCTATTCGGTTGGAATAAGTGGTGATATTGCTGTAGTTGGAGCCTATTTAGATGATGATTTAGGATTGAATGCGGGTGCAGTTTATATTTTTAACTACAATGGTTCTTCTTGGGTACAAACAGATAAAATTTATGCCGCTGATGGCAGTAGTGGAGATGTTTTTGGACGTAGTATTGATATTGAAGGAAAAAGAATTGTGATTGGTGCAGATGGTGATTTTTACAATGGAACTTCAGCAGGCTCAGCATATATCTTTGAAAATCAAGGAGGGAATTGGGTTGAAACCGCTCATCTATCACCTTCAGACGGCGTAAATTATGATCGTTTTAGTAATTGTGTTTCAATAAGTGGAGACCGAGTTTTGATTGGGGCGAAAGATCATGATTTTTTAGGAGCTGAATCAGGAGCTGCATACGTATTTAAATACAATGGGACAATATGGACACAGGAGGCCAAATTATTGGCTTCAGATGGCATCACAGATGATTCATTTTCGTGTTCTGTAGCTATTGATGGTACTCAGATCTTGATTGGTGCTTGTCAGGATCAAAGCCTCTCAGGAAGTGGAGCAGCTTATCTGTTTAACTTTGATGGAAATTCATGGATTCAAACTCAAAAAATTATTGCACCAGACGCGATTGCGGGACTGATTTTTGGAAGAAAAGTAGATATCATTAATGACAATTTATTGGTTGGTGCAGATGGTGATAATACAATGGCTTTGCATTCTGGATCCGCTTATTTTTTCAAAAAAAACGGTTCAAACTGGTATTATAATTCGAAGATGACCCCTTCAGATGGTGCTGTATTTGGCGATTTCGGCTTAAATTTAGCACTAACTGAAAATGAAGCATTAATTGGAGCCACTGGTGATAATGGGCCAGTTTCAGGAATCGCTTCTTTTTATACTTTTAAAATAAAAGGTACTGTAGGACAAGTTTTTAATGATCTCAACTCAAATTGTGCTAAGGCGACTTTAGAACCTGGAAAAAAAGATCGCATGGTGATCATTCAACCCGGAGGATACATTGCTCAGTCAAATGAAAAAGGATATTGGCATATTGATTCTTTACCTATCGGACAATATTCAGTTACTGTTGATGATTCTGGTCCCTGGAATGCAACCTGCTCTTCACCATTATCATTTAACGTTATCAATCCCTCGAGTTTAACCATTGCTCCTAATGTTGGTTTGATAAGTACGAATCCTCGCTCAGAACCCGATATTTCGATTGCTATGCCATTTATGCGACGTTGTTTTTCTGATCAAAAGATTTTTGTTCGTGCAGGTAATGCTTATGTGGCTTCTGGTGTTTTACAAGATGCTTATGTTATTATTACCCTCGATTCATTGATTACCTTTCAAACAGCTTCTATTCCTTATATTCCTCTAGGAGACAATACTTATCACTTTGATATTGGAACAATATTACCTGGGCAAGACACATTGTTCTGGATAACTTCATATATTAGTTGCGACGCGGTATTAAATGAAACCTTGTGTTTGGAAGCCAATCTATTCCCTATTGATAACGGAGTATTAGACAACATTCCAAATGTACCTCTAGCAGGCGGAAATCTAATTGAAACTATACCTGCACCTTGCACCTTTCCCTGGGATAATTCTAGTTTAAGCGTCACTGGAAAATGTTCAAACGATACCATTTACTTTTCTATTACTAATCAAGGAGTTCCTGGTGCAGGAGATATGATTTGTTATTCACCCGTTTTGATCTATGTTGATGGAGAAGTAATCCATGTTGATTCCGTAAAACTAAATGGTGGAGAATCGCAACTTTTCACATTTATGGGTACAGGACAAACCTGGTGGTTGTACGCCTCTCAACATCCCGAACACCCTGGAAATTCTTATCCCAATGCCCATGTTGAGCGTTGTGGAGATTTAGCCAATTGGACACCTAATTTAATAAACACATTACCACTAGATGATGCAGATCCAGTTGATGATATTTTCTGCGATATTGTTACTGGTGGATACGATCCAAATGATAAAAAGGGTTTCCCATTTGGATTAAAATCTGAACATTTCATTTTACCAAATAACCAAATTCAGTTCATGATTCGTTTCCAAAATACAGGAACGGATACTGCTTTCAATATTGTAATCCGCGATACACTAGATATTGATTTTGATATTTTCAGCGTCTGCTCTGGTGCTTCAAGTCATGATTATTCTTTTAAAATGTTTGGTCCCCGCATTTTAGAATGGTCATTCAGTAACATTATGTTACCAGATAGTACAACAAATGAACTTGAAAGTCATGGCTTTGTAACTTTCACAGTAGATCAAATGCCCAATTTGGCCGATGGCACATTACTAAACAATGATGCCGACATCTACTTCGATTTTAATGATCCGGTAATAACGAATGAAACATGGCACACAGTAAATAGGCATATTTTTTCACCACTAGGATTCGAGGAAATTGAATTTGGTAATCAACAGTTTTCCATTTATCCGAATCCTGTAACAGACGAAATCACAGTGAGTATGGTAGGCATTTCTTCAGAGGTTCTCTATTACTTGTATGATTTAACAGGTCAGATTTACAACACTGGTTTACTTTCAAGTGAAATGAATAAAATTGACGTTTCTAGATTGAACCCTGGTTTATATATACTTCAGATTGATGGAAATATCATTAAAATACAAATCCTGTAATTTATAGTTAATACTATCAAACAGGACAAAACAATAAAATGTAAGAAAGTTTATTAAAATAAACGGATTTAAATGTTTCAATACTGTTGAGTATCTGTATAGCATAAAACCATTTACAACAGATAATATATTAAACTATGACTAAAAGTAAAAACAAGAGTTCAATCTATCTAATCATATCGATTGTAATTTTATTCCCCAATTTGGCGTGTTTGTTTGTTGCCCATTTTATTTTGTACCCACCACCTGTGATTTTGTACATTGTGCCAAGCGGAATGATCTTAATCTCAATCATTTTGTTTATATATGGGTTAAGTTTGAGGAATAAATCAAATTGAATTAAGTAGTTATTGAAGGAATGCGTTTCATTTAAGCGACACTATCATGAAGATTAAATCACTTTTACTAATTTCTTTAATCTTACTTACAATTTGCTCCTGCAACAGAGCGATCTCTGATAGAATTGGTCCTTTAAATGAAAACGATCTGTTGATTCAAGTTGATACTTTTCAAATTCACAAAAAAGTACGCTTTGAATTAGAAACCGAAACCAATTTCGATTTTGAAGATTGTAAAATTCGAATCTTGATAAATAGCGCAAAGGTTGTTTTTATGGGAACTTATTCAGAACTAAAAAAATCAATTATCCCTTTACCTCGACCGATGGAATATGCAAACAATGACTCAAGTTATTTGATTGGTGTGACTGTCTATGACCTTGAGCATAAATTGGAATACAGATGGGCTTCTGATGCCGCTTATTTCCTTGATGCTAAAAGAACGAACAAAATCAAACTAATTTATACAGGAATTCCCGAAGAGAGTATAACTTTACGGGTGGAGTAGATTAAAATATTTAACATTTTACAATGATTCAACTTAAAGCACTAGCCTACTTTCTATTGTTTTCTTTGTTAGTGATTTCTTGTACGCAAGTTAAAACTAATCAATCTACTAAAAGCTCTGGCTCACAAAACAAAGAGGAGAAAAGCTCCAAGGATATTTCAGATTCAACAAACGTTTTATCGGGAAAAGTTGAAATCCTGGATGTAGAATTCACAAGTTGGGGATGCGCTTGTCCGAATTGGATTCAGTCAAAAGACAATCAACGCAATGACACAACAAAGAATTATATTCGATTACATTTTTATATCGAACCAGCTAAAAAATCGCTTGAACTCCCGAATCGTTATAATCCATCCAAGCAAAATCTCCGTTTAACAGGTCAGTTTTATGTCCGAGAAGATTATCCAAAAGGAACGGTCCAGAGTGAGGAACCAATGTCGAAAGCAAAAGTGTTTAGGTATACAAAACTTGAAATAGTTGAAAAGTCAACGAACTAATTTGAAAAAATAATCATCCAAAATAAATAAGATTTTAATTCAATTAAATTAGCCAACTTGCATGAAATACATTTCACCATATAGAAATTTATCATTCAAAGCCAAAACATCTGAGGTCATGTTCATTGCATACAGCGCAATTGGTGTTTTGCCTTTTTTAATCTATGCTTTGATCAATTATTATTTCATTAAAAACGGTCACATAAGTCGTCATAAACTAACAGCCTTCATTGAAGGAATTCGCGGGTTCGATGCCATAGGAATTATTATCACAACCTGTGTATCCGCTGCACTGATTTTGCTCGCGAGAAGAATGATGAATAGAATGCAGAATAAAGTGAAATTAATCGTTGAAATAGATTTCCCTGAAGATCAAGAATTCATCACGTTTATTACAAAAAATGCAAGTGATAAAATACATACAACAACTGTTCAACTTAAGAATTTAAACTACGCAGAACTCAATAAACAAATGGATGGAATTGGTCATGGAGAGTTTAATTGCATTCAATTGAATGACGGCGAACAATTCGTTGGAAGAATTTACGCAGAACATTATACATGGGACAGACCAAGTTTCGATGCAATTCGAGCGAAAATAAAGGGCCTCGCTAAAAAACGAAATGTTATATCTCATTATATAGAATTCGAGGAAGATAAAAAAAGAGTTTAGGATTATTACTCGTTTTCGGTTTTATCGTTTTTATTCTTTATTTGCAATTCGTGTGAGACGATTGTTGAAGGAGGAAAAGTATTGAAATTCGATACTCGGTTATTTAAACTTTATATCAAACTATCCAAAAATACACTAACTTCGGTAAGACCATTTTAAGAGCTAAAACCAAATCTTGAGTATGAAACACCTCCTATTCCTATTTTCATTAAGTATTTTGTTGGCAAATTGCACTGTCTCAAAGACTGAACGCATTTCAATAAAACCGAATCCTTCAGATTATTATCAAAGTTTAAAAACTAAGAAAATTATACCTGGTAAAGGTATTGGCTTAGTACAAATAGAAGAAACGCGAAGTAAAGATTTGTATAATGAAACCTATACGAAAGACTATTATCAGCAAAATGGAATTGAATTTCAATTTCGTCGGGGTGACACCTTAACTGGAATTGTTTTACAGAATGATGGGAACTACTTCTTAAAAAACAAAAATATCGGACAGCACCGTGAAGACATTATAGCAACATTCGGTAAACCAAAAAGCAACAACCAATCAATTGTAAAAGGCGAAAAAGCAATTGGTTCATTTGAATCGTTGAACTACGAAGGTGTTTCAATCATTTTTATAGATTCTACAACGAGTGTTATTTCTATTAATTCATCCATCAAATGAAACACCTCCTCATCCTCTCCCTCCTATTTTACTCCTTTCAAGCAAAGGCGGATACAATTGATTATTCCCATGTGTATTACAACAACATAAAGATCTTGGACATCAACTTTTTCAGTCCAAATGAACTTGTATTAAAATTGGACAGTATCCAAAGCAGCGATTCAATTACAATTCGGTATTTTCGCGATACTCCTTGTTTCGATTGCCCAACAAAACTGATCATTGAAAATGAAAAACATCTTCCTTTCTTTAGTATTGAAAATATTGGCACCTCTTCCCCTTTCACCTTTTCCGTGCAACAACTTGTCGAACTACGTGAAAAAGGCTACGAACAACGATTTGAAGTGTTTTACACTGAAGGAATTCCTGAAAGTCGAACTGGTCGACAGTTTGTTTTGAGGATACGATTGGAGTAAGAAATAAAACTCCTTTTCCTTGGAACGGTATTTGCAAATCGCTTCTCCGCGAATTTCCGCAAGCTTAACAAAAACAGTAGTAGAATAAATAACTAATCGTTTCGTTAACAAGATGTAAACACTAGAAACCAAGCATTATGGAATCCAATCATCTCGCTTCTTTGCTTTTAGGTTTTTCTACCAAATCTGCTGAAAGCATTCAGAAATCTGGTATCGAAAACTACATCACTGAGCAGCTGAATGCAAAAAACAGTCTTTCAATGCCTCAATTTATTGCCGATGGTCCAAAAAACCTGCAAGAAATTGGCGCAATCAAAAAAGAAGCGGACAAAGGTGAAAAAGCTTCCAACGATCTTGCTCGAGAATTAAATAAATTAAGTTTCGATTGGAAGGCGTTTGTCATTCGTCGTTGCAATCAATCAGACGCTCCTTTGCGCGAAAAAATCAATCTGTTTTTTCAAAATCACTTTGTTGTGACTTTGCACACTGTTAAAGTACCTTTCTGGATTTATAAACATTATGAGGCGATTAACACCTATTCTTTAGGCAATTACAAAACATTGGTAAAGGAAATGGTGTATTCGAATAGCATGATTAAGTACCTCGACAATCATCAAAATAAAAAGGATGCCATCAATGAGAATTTAGGTCGTGAGCTACTCGAACTTTTTACTCTTGGTGAAGGACATTATACCGAAGCGGATATTAAAAATACAGCGCTTGCACTTGCAGGTTTAACATTCGGAGATGAGAAAGGTGTTTATCGAAATGCAACGAGAGTAACCACGGCTAAAACTGTTTTTGGAAAAACTGGAATTTTTAACATTGATGATGTAATTGATGTCATTTTTGAGCAAGCCAATACTCCCTACTTTCTTGCTGAAAAAGTATTGAAATGGTTTTTCTACGATACACCACCAAAGGAATTGATTGAGAAATATGGCAAGTTGTTGAAGGACGTTCATTTTGAATTAAAACCATTCTTTCAAGCTCTTTTCACGGAAGAATGCAAGCAAAGTACAGGCGGCAATCAGATAAAAAACCCACTCTGTTATTTGTTGCAAGTTCACCATGATTTGTCCTTAACCCCAAATTATACGTTTTTAGCTTTCCTACTGAAAAATCAGGGAATGGATATCTATGATCAACCAAATGTAAAAGGATGGAAAGGTGGACATGATTGGATGACAACACAACTTTACACCGAAAGAAATCAATTCATCGATTTTGTGATTGATGGCAACGTTCAATTCGAAAAAACAGTAAACCGTCGCTTGGAGAAATTCAATGTGGACAGTGTTCATTTCGAACCCAAATTGACAATCTCAAATAAAACAAATGCCCAAGCAATCATCAACGAATTGTGTGATCGAATGATTTTTAGTACAAATCCAGAGATGCTTGCTTCCCTCGGTGAACTTTTAAAATATGATTTTGACCCCAAAGCGGAAAACGCGAATCAAGCCATTTTTAGAGTGTATCAATATTTAGCAAAAAGTCCAGAATTTCAAATCGTATAAGCCATGGAAAGAAGAAATTTTTTAAGACTCTCAGCCACAACAGCGGGAGGATTTTTATTGTTACCAAATTTCCTTAGAGCGCAAAACTTGTTCACTGCGGGCGAAGATGCAACAGACAATATATTGATCTTTATTCAATTGAATGGCGGAAATGATGGATTGAACACCTTTATTCCATACGACAATCCCTTGTATTACGATTTGCGTCCAAAGATAGGAATCGCAAAAGATAAAATTGTCAATCCAAAGAATGGTATGGGTTTTCATCCTGCATTAAAGGACTTTGGTACGATGGCGCAAGAAGGAAATCTTTCTGTTATTCAAAATGTTGGTTATCCAAATCCCAATCGCTCACACTTTAGAAGTCAAGAGATTTGGCAAACAGCATCCGACAGTCAACAATTTT
>JBDKHH010000392.1:0-6564 GCA_039797785.1 Bacteroidota bacterium
CGCTTCTTTATTGCGTATGCCCAACTTTGGAAAATCAATTATACAGATGCAGAATTGAAAAATAGAATTGCAAACGATCCGCATTCTCCAGGAATGTATCGCGTAAATGGACCTTTGATGAATTGTCCAGAATTCTTTGAAGCATTTGATGTGAAAGAAGGCGATAAAATGAGAAATCCTAACGAGAAAGTTGCTCGTATTTGGTAATACATTCAGAATTCAAACGAAAGCGGTAAATGATTTTACCGCTTTTTTTACGCGCTGGCAATTCGTGATTCATGATTCCCTGCCTGTCGTAGCCTCCAGCGCAGACAGGGTGATTGATGATTGAGGATTGAGGATTGAGGATTGAGGATTGAGGATTATCCGTCGCGGCGGATGCTGCCTGTGGCGGTGAGGATTGATGATTAAGGATTGAAGTTGATTAATTACAATTGTTGATTTTCCTCAGTAGTTGATTCCATTTACGGCTGAGATAATTTTATTAATTACATTCAGTCCCAAATATTGAGACATAAAAAAAGCCCTGTCCAATAAGTTAGGACAGAGCTTTCAGTATTCTTGAGCTGGAATTATTTAATGCCTAAGAATTCTTTTGCTTGTTTATCAGCAGGATCAAGTGTATTTACAATTGTCCAGTAATCTTTTGCTTTAACAGCATCTTTTTCTGGAGATGTAACATAGTAATCACCCAAATATTTTGCAGCTTCCAACACCATTACTTTGTATGAGTTACTAGCACGTTCTTCAACTTTCACTAATTCAATCATTTTTTCATAATGTGGTTTTGCAGCATACGTTTTGTTGTTGTCCAATTGATAAGATGAACGCGCTCTCCAGAAGAATCCTGCAGCATACGTTGAAGACAATGCATTCAAGTTTGCAAATGCGCTATCCGCTAAAGCATAGTTTTTAGGTCCAACGAAATAAGCTTTTCCTAAATCCAAGTATTCTGCTGGTGATAATTTAACATTCGCAGCTTTGAACGTATAAAACTCAATTGCTTTGTCATACTTTTTCGCTTTCATGTACAATTTAGCAATATCTGTTGCCAATTCAACTGCAACTTTGCTATCCAAAGAAGAAGCTTTTTCCAATTCAATAATTGCCAATGAATCTTGACCCAATTTAGAATAGGCAATTCCTTTGTATTTGTAATCTGTGAAAAGAATTTTTTCTTGAGGAACAATCGTAAAGTAGTGATTCAAAATGTCAATACCTTTTTGCGCTCCATCCGTCATTGTTGCACATTCGATAGCTGAATACGCTTTCATGCGCTCTAAATAGAAGTTTGTTAAGCCCAATTTTTCAACGTTTTCAAATTCTGCAAAGGCTTCACAATGTTGTTTACCAATAAACAATGCTGTTGCGTAACGGAAACGTGCTTCAGAACTATTGTTCAATTCTAAGTATTTTTTCCAGTTAACAATTGCATTATCCGCTTGTTTAAACATCATGTACAACTCAGCATTTTCACGATAAGCAGGAGCATACGTTGGATCAATAGTTTGAGCTTCTTTGTATTTTTCGTTCGCTAATTCGAAGTTTTTAGCACGTTGGTATAATTTTGCTGTACGCACAATTCCGCGAGGAGATTTTGGATTAATTTCCAACACTTTGTTGTAGCTTTTAATTGCTGGAGAACCATCTGTTGGCGTTTTCAAATACAATGCATCACCCATTAATAAATGTGCATCTTCATTACGAGGATCCAATTTAATAGCAAGTTCTAACAAGGTAATTGCCTCATCCAAGCTTTTGTTCTCTGACGTAATGTATGTTTCAGCAATCGCACGTAAAACTTCAGCATTTTTATTTTTAGTCATTGAAGTCGCTTTTGCAAATTGTGCTTTCGCTCCTTCTTTGTCACCGTTCACCCACATTGTTTTTCCTGCACCAACAAATGATAAAGGAGCAACTTGGTCAACACTCAATGCTTTTGTCCAATGAACTTTTGCAGAATCTAATTCACCTCTTTCGAAGAAATTCTCTCCGAAATAAAATTGATAACAACCATTTGCTGGTTCAGCTGCAATTAATTTTCTGAAATCAGCATCGGCATCGGCAAAACGCTCGTTGTCCGTTTTTTGAATTGCCTCTTTTAATGTTTGACCGAAAGAAGTTGAACTAACTAATAATGCTAATGCAACAAGTTTTTTTGTATTCATGATTCTTTTTTTCTTAAATGTATTTGACCTTTATCAATTGTCTTGCCAAAAATAAAACTCTTAACTGTATATTGGAAGTAATTGTTTGTTTTTCTCCTTATTCTTCTTGTAATTGAATCAAACGCACTGGCGCTTTTGCTGGAACAAGTGCAGATTTAGACACAATTAATTGACCTTTTTCACCCACCATGAAATTCACGAATCCTGCATGCAAACCACTTTTACTTCCGTAATTGATCATCCAGATTTCGCGTGACAAAGCGTAGTCCTGAGAATATAAGTAACCAGCGTATGGTTTATAATAATCTTTCTTTCCATCAACTGATACAGACATCACAGTGATTCCATCCAAAAATGCCAAGGCATCAAAATCATCTGCATCCGAAATCCAATTCACTCCGATTATTCCAAGAGCGCTTTTGTTCTTTTTGACATAATTAATAACTTCCTCATTTCCATTCACTGCAAACACATTTACAGGTAATTTCTTGAGATTGCACAATTCTTTTAAGTAGTAAAAGTTTGCTGAATTTTCTTGATCAAAAACAACATTGATTTTTGTTTTCAACTGAGGCCAAACCGTATCTTTTCCAGTAAGAATTCTTTTTAATTCGTCCACCGTGATTAAACTATCTTGATTTGCTGGGTTTACAATCAAAGCAACACCTTCAACTGCGATTTTATCGCTGCGCACTTCAATTTGTTTTTTCTTTAAATCAGCGATTTCTTTTTTAGTCAATTCGCGTGAAATGCAAATGGCTTTATAATTACCAGTATAAAATTTCTCAATGATTTCTCCTTCTGCTAAATACGATGCTTCAATGCTTGCTTTTGGAAACTGACCTTCAAATGTATCGATACTCGTTTCGAAAAGTGGCTTGAACGATTCTTCAATCAGAAATTCAACTTTTCCTTTTTTATGCGTCTCACCATTTCCTGTTGTTGTACAGGCAGAAACAGCAATAATCCCGATGCTTGCGAAAACAATTTTTAACTTATTCTTCATCTTCCTTCAATTTAGATTTGTTGAACATTTGATACAAACGATATGATCGAAAAGCTGCATATAAAAGTAAAATTACTAACAACACATTTTTTCTTGACTCACTCATTCGCCCAGCTGTCAAATTCTCAAACTTTACATAATACGCCAAGATCAAACACATGAGTATGGCAAAAACTGATAATGATTTGTTCACTGAATCCATTAAACAAAAATATAAAAAAAATCCCCGAAAGACTAGTCAATCGGGGATTCAATATTAATTTAAAATTATTCTAATGCGAAGTTGATCGGAATCGAATAGTATGAAGCAACACTTCTACCATTCAATTTACCAGGTTTCCATTTCGGCATGTCACGAATCACTTTTTGAGCTGCTTTGTCACATTCAGGACAACCAGCCAATCCGCGTACAACTTGAACATTCGAAATTGAACCATCGGCACCAACAACAAAACGTAAATAACATTTTCCTTGAATATCGTTTTCAATTGCAACTTGTGGATAAACCAAGTTCTTTTGAATGTACGACATCATAGCAGCTTGACCTCCTCCAAATTCAGCCTCTTCATCAACGAACATTTCAGGTTCTGCTGGTTTTGTTGGCTCTGGATCTGGAATTGGGTCTCCACCTCCTGGATTAGGATCTACGAAACCTGTTTCACCTTTTTGATCTTCTTTACCTGCTTTCGGAGCATCCTCTTGTTGAATAAAGGGAGGATCTTCAACTGGCAAGTTCGTAACCACTGGAGGTGTAAACGCTACACGCTCTTCCAATGGTGGTGGAGGTGTAATTTCCTTTGGTGGTGGTGGAACTTCCTCTTCAATTGGAGGAGCCACTTGTACAAATTGGCTATTGTCTTTTTTTACTTCAATTTCTTCCTCTTCAGGTAAATTTTGGTAAAAAGCGATTGAACCAAATGTCAGACCTAAAACTAACATCAAACTTCCTAATACAATTAATAGGATTTTGTTGTAGTTTCTTCTCAATACATATGCTCCGTACTCTTTATTACGTTCTTCGAAAACAACGCTATTACGAGTATCAGAAGTCACTTGCGCCCAAGCACCTTGTGAAAAGTAGTCATACAGTGTAACTGCAGCTACTAGTGCTATTAATATTAAGATTACCGTCATGTTATTTACTTTTTTCTTTTAACAAATCTAACTCTGACTTCATGATCTCAACAGGAGCAATCATACCGATATCAGCAATTTTCAACTCATCAACTAGGTCAATGAAGTTTTTACATGTTGCTTTATCGTCTGTTTTAATCAAGACTTTCAATGCACGTTTGTCTTGTTTAGCTTTCACAATCAATTTAGTAAATGTTGAATCTACCATTTGCTTGCTTTCAACCAATTTCTCAAGACGATTTTTCTCATCGATTACGTACTTGTTTCCTTTTGAAAGTAACAAACGAACGCCATCAGGATCAAAATTTGTTTCTTTTAACACTGTTGGTGTTTCTCCTTGCGGATTTCCTTTTGGAAAGAACTCATCTTCGTAGTAGAAGATTTTGTCCTCTGTCAACAAGAATGTAATCGCATTATTGATTTTTGGTTGTTTTGTATCCTTCAATTCCTCATCGGTCAATTTAGCAGGATACACCAAACTCATCACTTTTGGCTTCGCGAATGTTGTTGTCAATACGAAGAACGTCAACAACAAGAAAGCCAAATCCACCATTGGAGTCATGTCTACTTTCGTAGAACTCTTCTTGGCTCTTTTCTTTCCTTTATCGTGGCCACCGCCACCGCCTTCTGCAATTTCTGCCATAGTACTTCAGTATTACAATGGAGCCATCTCCAATGAAGTTATAAAATTCAAGTTATTCAAATCCAAATCTCTGAAAACGTCAATTACTTTTTGAGCATTTGCGTATAGTGTTTTACTATCTACACGTAAAATGAACTTAGGTAAATAATCTTTCACGTCTGGATTTTCACCCATAATTTGGGCATCTTCAAAAGCTGTTCTTCCTGAGTTAACTGCTGCTGCGTTTCCGTAATAAATCCAATCTTTCAATTGGTTATTCGTAGAATCTAAGTATGGAATTCCAGGTGTATTGAATTGACGTCTTTCATCAGAACTCAAATCAATGTACTGAGGTAATTCGCTTACAGTACATCCAAACGTTTCCATCAACGTAAATTCTTCCACTTGTTTTTCAGTTAATTTCAAGCCTTTGTATTTCGACATCATATTATTGATTAGTTCTCTTTTCGCTTCTGAATCAGACATTTTAAAGAAAACTCGGCCACCTGCATCCACTGTAACGAGTACAACATTTGCTGGAATTGCCACATCACTAATACTTGTTGGAATATCTACATCAACTGGATCACTCGGACGTATACTTGCAGCAAGCATAAAGAAAGTAACAAGCAAGAAAGCCAAATCCACCATAGGAGTCATATCTATGGACGGGCTGCTTTTGGGCATTTTAATTTTAGGCATTTCCCTTAATTTATTAAGTTACTTTTCAATATGAATTATTTGTTTGAAGCAGAGAAATCTTGAACGATTGTAAATGCTGCTTCATCAATGCTATACGTCATTGTATCAACTTTCGTAGAGAAGAAGTTGTACATGATAATCGCGATTGTAGAACCTGTAATACCAAATGCCGTGTTAATCAAGGCTTCAGAGATACCTGCAGAAAGTGCAGCTGGATCTGGAGTTCCTTGTGACATCGCAGCAAATGAACTAATCATCCCTAATACCGTTCCAATCAAACCAACTAATGTTGCGATCGATGCACACGTAGAAAGAACTACTAAGTTTTTAGATAACATTGGTAACTCTAATGCAGTTGCCTCTTCTAATTCTTTTTTCAACGCTTCGATTTTTTGCTCTTTATCTAAAGAGTTATCTTCAGCTACGTGAGAATATTTCTCCAAACCTGCACGAACAACGTTTGCTAATGAACCTCTTTGTCCATCACACTCTTCGATTGCTGATTCGATTTCTTTAGATTCTAATAAACTTTTAATTTTAGTAATGAAGTTATCTACACTTCCTTTTCCTTTTGCTCTAGACAATGTAATGAAACGCTCTGCAGAGAAAGTAATAATGATAATGTTGATCGCAACAAGAATAGGTACGATAAATCCTCCTTTGTGAATCAAACCGAAAATGTGTCCGATTCCTTCTTCTACTGGTTCGTTAGCTGTGTCACCTCCTACGAAGTTTGCTGCGCTACCAAATACGAATTTGTAAATAACCACCCCAATTGCCAATGCAATAACAATAGCGATTGCCGCCATTAACGATGAAAAACCACCTGATGTTTTTTGATTGTTGCTCATAATTCTAAATTTTATTTTATCCTTTATTTTACGATTTAGGTGCCAAACATAACAAAAAACTTTCAATAGTTCTACAAATAA
>JBDKHH010000393.1:0-5961 GCA_039797785.1 Bacteroidota bacterium
TACAATTGATTTGTTGGATGAAAAAGAAACGGAAAACCATTTAAAGGAACTTGTTGAAACGCATGAAGCAGATCGTGAGCATTCCTTCGATTTAAGCACCCTTTCTCCAGAAATGTGGTCAGCGTATCAAAATGAAATAATTTGCTTTAAGATTGAGTCTTACCGCGTCGAGGCAGCCTTTAAGCTTTCACAAAACAGATCCTTTGTGGATTACGAGCGCATCATTGAAGATTTAAGTAAGGACAAAAAAAATCGGTCCATCACCGAAGCAATGAACCGATCTCGAAAAAGTGAATAGTGTTATTATTGTTTCGTGAAAAAATAGGTGGTTTTTTGATCCAGATTTAAACTATCATCAGCTATATAAATTGATAATTCCATTTTTTTTCTCGTGCATTTGTCAATGGAAAAATTGTAATTCGCAAAACCATCCTCGAAATGAAAATTCAATTCATGTAATTTTCCAAAATTCACATCCCACAAACAAGACCCCGTTCCAAATGGCTGCCAATTTTCAAAATACGCATAATTGTAAAGTGCATCGGAATTTTGCAATTGCATTACGGCTCCTTCAATAAGTGT
The DNA here is from genome assembly GCA_039797785.1 of Bacteroidota bacterium. GTDB lineage: Bacteria > Bacteroidota > Bacteroidia > Flavobacteriales_D > Crocinitomicaceae > M0103. The sequence goes on from JBDKHH010000393.1 coordinate 583, forward strand.
GTCTTGACTTGTTCCGTTGCCATTTGCATCAAAAACCGTCGTTGTAATACGATCTAATCCCCACACACCAGCAACTTGACGTTCGTTCCTTTTTTCTTTGTTACATGCTGACATGAATAACATCAACACAAACAAACTTCCGTAGACAAATTTATGATTCTTCATGTGTTTTAAAATTTATAGCGAAGTCCAACTGAAAGAAGAAAACTTCTATTATCATCTATAGCTTCTGTTCCTTGATAAAGCAATGAGGAACTTGAAACTCCCGTAATTCTTGTATTGTTTACATACGTGAATTTAGTTGCACGAAGAACAAACATTTGCATTTTGAAAAGTAACTGAAACCTATTTCTAAATGATTTCGCATAATGCACCACAATTGGCACTCCAATTCCAACAGACTTATATGTTCCACCAAGTTGACCGTAGACATGATCTTTATCACCATTTGGATATTGAACGTAACTATTGACAAATGTGTTACTCATATTGATTCCTGAATAGATTGCCAATTCGTTCTCTTGCCCAGTTGCATAACCTATGTATGCACTAACATATTTCGTGCGCATATCCAAATGGCGTTCAGTTTCATTTGGAAAGCGCGAACTAGCCGAACTTTTAACGGCAGTAAAACCAACCGCAGTAAATAAATTGCCAATTCTGGCATCAAACTGCACATCATAACCCAAAGCAAATTTAGGATGGTTCATTTCTTTCGCTATGAAACTTACATTGGTTTCGTTGTATAAATCGACTATACTGTTTAACGATTTAGAACTTGAAATGCCACTCACTAAATTCCCTTGCAAATAAAAGTCTGCTAATTGAGATGAACATTCAAATGCTGTACCGACAACTATAATGAACAGAAGGTGAATTGGTTTAAAAATAATACGTGATTCCATATTGATTGTAATGTGAGTTCATAAGTGATTTATTTCCAGCATAGCCGTTAAAATCTGCATCGAGCAAAAGCATTTGACGTTGAAAAGAAAGAGTGAAATGATCAGATAATCGGATCCCCGCAGAAATTCCAAATCCAACTGTTAGGTCATAACCTTTAACATCCTTTGTTAATCCTGTGTTTGTATAAAAGTATTCCCATTTGTCACTGTAGCCTGCGCCTGATCGTTTACGTTTGTTTCGAATAATTCCAATGTCCGCTGAAGCACCAACAAACAACTTACGATGAAAAAATTCTGGAAGAAAATTTAACGGAAGAAAGTAAACCATTTCAAACTTTACCTTTGAATTAATGACTTTTATTTTTTCTGAAACAGAAACGATAGAACCTACCGAATCTACTCCTTCATAATCTGCCGAAATACGTGTATCTGATCGTTGAAACTCAAGTCCAAATCCATGATTTATTTCCCAGGAACCATATCCAATCTTTACCGCTGGAGCGATTGACAGATGAGAAAATGGCTTTGTTGGATTGAATTTATCATTAATATCAAATGCATAAATTTCAATTGGTGTCAACCCTCGATAATAGTGATTCATTCCGACACCGATGTATGCAGCAGCATTATTCGGCTGAGCGAACGAACTGTATGAAATCAAAACTTGAATAAAAGTGGCTAACAGAATAATTCTATTTTTCATTTGTTTTAATTATTTATCCTTAAAACGAAAAGCTAGTCCAAAATTCATTCTTAACGCAGTTGGCATAACTGATTTTTTTGGTTGATTCGTTGTTACTGATTTATAGGCATTTTGAGTAGGTGCGTAATAATAATCAATGTCATAATTTACATCTGCAGATAGCTCAATCCATTTCCAATTAAAGGCCACTTTTGCTGCTGGAGAGACATGTGCTCCAAAAGCAATTAAACCTGCAGAAACGCCTAAACTTGAGCCAATTTTCAAGCTGAAATTCTCAGAAAAATCTTTATTGAAATAACCATGAATTCCGCCATAAATATTAAGCCTTGTTAAATATGGACCTGGGTCTACTCCTGGAACAATTGAAAGTGATTGCTTTTGCAAAGTGGCACCTGTCCCAAAGTAATTTATACCAAACTGCTTCCCGAAATGAAAGGATGAACTTTTGAATTTGGTAACAGAATATTCCAGCAATGTGCGGTTTTGAACGATGAACAAGTTTTTATCGGTACGAGACGTCGTATTGTAGCCTGGAAATTTTTTACCGTTTTCATCTTTTGTTAGCAGACCTATCATAGCAAAGGAGAACATCGACATATCCAATTCTCTAATTTCATCCTCTCTTTTAATTACCATACTTAACGTTGGATAATTGGTAAGACTATAAGAGTCTTTTGAGTAATAATTCGAAATCTCTGGCAATCTTCCTTCCACCTGTTCGATGCCGAATTTAAACCAATACGTCTGTGATTGAGCGAAAAGACAACTGCTTATCGCGAATAGTGAAATAAGAACTTTCATAGTTATTTTGTTAATTCAATTAATGTAAAACCAATTGCATCAAGGCTGTTTGATTTGAACAATGCAATTTTTAAACTGATTTTTTTCTTTGATAACTGCAACAATTCAAATGAATAATCTGTAGTTCCAATATCAAAATACGATTGAAAAAAGTTTTTTTGATTTCCTTTCTTTTTCAGTTCAAGATTACCTTTAGGGGCGATAAAATACGTTTCTTGCAAAAATGGATTTCCATTATTATAGTTTACAGAAAGAGAATCTACATCAATGAGAAATGGAAGTTTAGCATTGCCTACTAAAACACCTTTAGCATCGTATACTACAGTTGAATCTTTTGCAAAATTAACAAAGCCACTTTCATTAACTTCGGTTACAATATAGGTTTGATTCGTATCTTGAACATAGGTCGTATACTTCGTGAAAGTCCAATTTCCACTTAATGAATTTGAGGTAACTTTATACTTTCCGCAGGAAACAACTACTACGAATAAAATAAAAAACCAGCCTTGTTTACTTAATTTTTTCATGCTAACAATTCGTTGATTTACAATTCAATAATCTTTACTTTACTAAAGCAAAATTAGCTTGCAAGGCATCACAAATCAATAGGCACAAATCACCTTTGATAGTAGGTATTAATACCTATACTTAATCAAAAAAGGAGTAGAAAAACAATGCTTTCTACTCCTTTAATTGAAACTTGCCAAAAAATTTCTTTGACGTACCTTCTGAAATTTGGATTTATTCTCAGATGTCTCTTACTTATATTTCATTATAACTTCACTCTCATTCAGATCATAAACCACGGTTAACTTTCCTTTCTTTCGAAAATTACATTCTATTTCACGGAATGAATCAAGACTGTAATTGTTTTCTACCTTATTCTCTTCCCAAACTCCTTCATACATTACCCAATTTACAATTTTGATTGTATGTTTTCCACGAGGAACCTGAACATTTAATTTAATAGCTTTCGACTCAAGGCGTTCCTCAGTAACTAGAAGTAACTTTCCATCTACATACAATTCATCTCGAGTAGTATGGTCATACCCTTCCTCTATTCCTCTGAATTCAATACTTACGTCCACACTTCCTTGCTGCCCAAAAGCAACACTAGACAAGGCAACTATCATCGATAAAATCAATACTTTCATACTCTACTTTTTTTTTGACATTCTAAATATAAACTTCTCCCTTGAGATTTGAAAATTTCAACTTTTCTCACGCTTAAACAAAAATAATAAGGTCTCAAATGGAAAGCAATAGGCACAAATCACCTTTGATCGTAAGTATTAATACCTATATCCGACAAAAAGAAAAACTGATAAATACTTAGATAACGTAAGTTATTGAATTTCCAGCCCCGCTTTGATCGCAAATTTCACTAGTCCAATAGATGATTTTGAACCTGTCTTGACTAATAAATTTTGACGATGATTGTCAACCGTTTTTTTACTAATAAACAAGGCTTTGGCAATGTCTTCACTTGTCATTTCCTGAACAATTAATTTTAAGACATCCAATTCTCTTGTTGTTAATTGCGCCAAAGCATCCACTTTCTCTTGCTCTTTTTTAAACTCTTGATAGATGATCGGCAAAATAGCCTCTGAATAATATGAACCACCTTCCATTATTCGTTGAATCGCTAATAAAAAATCTTTCTTACCACTTGTTTTAAGAATATAGCCATCCGCTTCAGCCATCATTGCTTCACGAATCACCGTATTGTTTTGATACATCGAGATAATTAAAACTTTCACTGAAGGAAAAGCAGATTTAATTTTCTTACAAATATCGATACCAGTTTGTCCAGACATATTGATATCCGTAATCACCAAATCGAGTTGTCCCCCCAATTCCAACAACTTTTCTTCAGCAGTGTAACCGTCATTTGCCGAACCTAGAAAAGTGAAATTTGCCTCTTCCTTTAACATTCCCAAAATTCCATCAATAATTAATTGATGGTCATCAACTACAAAAAAATTACAATTTGACTCAAGCATACGGAACAATTAAATGATAGGTACTTCCATTCTCGTTTGATGATTCTAAGGTATCTTTTCCTTTTAGGAGAATCACCCTAGCTTCAATATTTTTCCAACCCAAACCGTTTGAATTTTTTACTTTTTCCACATCAAAGCCTTTACCATCGTCTTTCAGTTTCAGGTTAAGTTCATGTTGAGTTGTCGTCAATTCAATTGATATTGTGGTTGCATGTGCATGACGAATCACGTTGGAAATCAATTCTTGTATAATTCGATAGAGCGCCAATTGCTGTGTTGGGTTAAAATTTTCTATTCCATTTTCTGGTAATACTAGATCAACTTTTAACTGATTTGAACTCGTGATTTGTTCCCTCAGTTCTTTGAGTGCATTGGCTAAACCAAACGAAAATGCTTCTGGTACTAACTTATGCGAAATCATCCGAACATCGTTTGTCAATTGATCAATCATTAAATCAGATTGCTCATTGTTGAATTGAGATGTATGCATTTTTAAAATGGCCAATTGTTGTCCAACACTATCATGTAAATCTCGTGCAATACTCAATCTCGCTTCCGAATCACTCGATATTAGCGCATTACTCACATCAATTCGACGTTGCTCTTCCAAGCGGTTTTTCTTTTGTTTAAAGAGAATAAAACCAATCAAGATAACTATGCACAAAATGATAAGGAAGATAAAACTATAAATTTTCGTATTTCTTGACTTTTGTTCATTGTCTCGCTGCAATTCTCGGTTTTCGAATTCTTTTTCTTTGGTTTGATATTTTACGTCAAGCTCATCCAAGTTACGCTTTTGTTCGAGTGAATTAAATTCAATCTCCTTCGATTTCATTTCTTTCAAGAACTGATAAGCTAATTGATAATTACCACTATTTTTTGCTGCATCAGATAGACTCTCCAAGGACATGATTTCAATTTCAATCGCATCAATTTTCCTAGATAGCTGAAGACTTTTATTCAAATA
>JBDKHH010000394.1:0-9496 GCA_039797785.1 Bacteroidota bacterium
CTAACTCTAACGCAACTCCGCCAAGGCTGCCTTCGTTCCAATAGTCCGTGTAATATAATCCGCTTCCAACTTCGGACTTCTAGCCGGCGAATATTCACGTCCGTAGAAAATGATTTGTAAATGCAGCTTGTTCCATAATTCGCGTGGAAATACTTTCTTAGCATCGGCTTCGGTAACCACCACATTTTTTCCAGAAGTAATTCCCCAACGGGTCAACAAACGATGAATGTGCGTATCAACTGGAAAGGCTGGAACTCCGAATGCTTGTGACATCACAACCGAAGCAGTTTTATGTCCAACGCCTGGCAATTCTTCCAATAAGTGCATTTCATTCGGCACTTCTCCTTGATATTTGTCGATTATAATTTGTGACAATTCAAAAATGGCCTGAGATTTACGCGGTGAAAGTCCACAAGGACGAATGATTTCTTTGATTTCTTCCACACGCAATTTTACCATGTCGAATGGATTATTTGCCAAACGAAAGAGGGAAGGAGTGACCAAGTTTACGCGCACATCTGTACATTGAGCCGAAAGTAAAACCGCGATTAAAAGTGTGTACGGATCCGTATGGTCCAATGGAACCGGCGTTTCAGGGTACAATTTTTCTAATTCCGTAATGATGTACTGTGCTTTTTCTTTTTTTGTCATGTCGTGAACTGCCTTGTTCCGCCGCAGCGGATAATTGATTATTTGTTTTGAGCGCCGTTTCGCAGAAAATGAAGAAATTTCTTTTGATCTTCCACGGAAGGAAAGCGCTTTTGAAATTCCATATAAGTTGAAAGTATTTTTGCACGAATTACTGCTGGATTGACCAAAGGAACAGTCGATTTTTGAAGTAACTGCGGAGCATTGTTGCTAGCAATCGTATCTTTTGGATCAATTGACAGCGCTTTTTTATAATCCGCAGTTGCTAATTCAGTTTGATTGCTGATTTGGTAAACAAAACCGCGACAACTATAGCGAAATCCATACTGCGGTTGAAGGCGAATTGCTTGCGTGAAATCGGAAATGCTTTCGTCAATTTTTCCTTGTTGTAAATAGCAAAAAGCTCTATCCGCATAACAATCTGCGTGCTCCGGACTTTCACTAATTGCTTGCTGATACATTTTAATAGCATCATCAAACGATTTTTTCAATTGAAATTGATACGCCTCAGCATGTGATTTATTCGCAAACATCCTTATTTTTACTTTATGAATGATAAAAATACGGACTTTCCGCAATACCGTAAGCTTTCAAATGACAAGACTTTTTACAAGATTCAATCTGACCGCTTGTTTGAAGAGGTACAATTGATGGGGTCCAAGGTGTTTCGTTACGTCGTAGAAGCAAAACAATATCCTGAAATCTTAAAAATTCAAGATATGTTGCAATTGGAAGAATCGTATTTAACAATTTCAGAAGAAGAATTTACTCAAAAAACTGCCGTACTATGAAAATCCTTAGCGTTGTATTCTCCCTAATTCTATTGGCATCATGTGCCTTGAACGCGGATCAAGAACAAAAATTAAATCAATCCATGGCGGGCTATTTACAAGCGCGAAACAACTGTCAGCTGATTTCCTATGTGGCGTTCACGTATCCAGCAGTCGTTGCGGATTACAAAGAACAAGGCGATAGTATTTTTCAAGCAAAATTTGATTGTACCCAAGACAGTATTATCTGGAATGATCCAACAATTCGTCAAATTCAACAAGAAGGAAATATGATTCAAGCTTTGGTTGATGTGGCTCAAGTGGATGAATATACCTATGATATTTTAACTGAAAAGCAGAAAATTGTGGCTGTGAGTGAAGATAATGGCAACTCATGGTTTTTTATGGAACATGCATATTATGTTGATAAGTCGAAATTGAAGAAGCTAAAAAGATTAATCAAAGAATAATTTTTTTTATATTTTTAAAGCATGTTAAAAGCAATTATCGGACTACTGCTTCTCGCACCCTTCACGTTGTTTGCTCAAGGATGGCTTCCGATGGGTGCACGCTCTAATTCAATGGGCAATGCTTCGTCTACACTTACAGATGTTTGGGCTTTTCACCACAATCCTGGTGCTTTGGCTGAATTGGAAAAACAAGCTGCTGGTCTTTCCTATGAGAATCGTTTTCTCTTGAAAGAATTGCAATCACAAGGTTTGGTTTTTGCGCAACCTTTGAAAAAAGGAGTGTTATCGATCGGAGCGCAAACGTATGGTTTTAAAACCTATCGAACGAATCGAATCGGAGCGGGTTATTCCATGAAATTAAGCGAGAAATTTTCAGCTGGTGTGCAGTTGAATTACCAGAATATTCGTTTCGCAGAAAATTATGGAAGCAAAGGAACCGTTACGGCAGAAGCTGGAATCTTAGCGAAAATTACTGAAAAGTGGAGTATCGGCGTATCTGCTTTCAATATTGGTAGAAATAAACTAGACGATTTTCAAGATGATCGATTTACAACACTAATGCGCTTGGGTACAAGTTACGCTGTTTCCAAGAAAGTACTTGTAGCAGCGGAGGTTGAGAAAAATGTCGATTTTCCATTAAGAGCCAAGGTTGGGATTGAATATCAATTAATTGAACAGTTTTATATACGTGGTGGTTTCGCAACAGAACCGATCGAAGCGAGTTTTGGTTTTGGGTATAAATTCAGTGTTTTTCAATTGGATTTTGGTAGTGCTTATCATCAGCAATTGGGTTGGTCACCGCATTTTTCCTTTACGTATCAGCATAAGTAAACATGCAAAAACTGCTGCGAAATAGCTTAGCTTTCCTCTTCCTTTGTTGTTCATTGGGAAGTTTCGCGCAGGAAAAAAGTGAAGTGGTGCAACAGCGCATTGAGTTTATTGCAGAACAATTAGAAGCAGAAGATATCGATTTAACGAATGTGGTTGAACAGTTGAATTACTATTTCGATCATCCACTGAACTTGAATGGCGCAACAGCTGAAGAATTGGAAGAATTGAACCTATTGACATCTGTTCAAATCAATGACTTATTACTACATATTAAGGTCTTTGGCAAGTTAATTTCCATCTATGAACTTCAAAGTTTGGAATATTGGGATTTACAAACAATTCAATTGGTGCGACCGTTTGTGCGTGTAGATGACAAATTGGATAATCTACATATCTCATGGAAAGAAGCATTAGATCAAGGAAATTACGAAGCTTTTTTGCGCTACCAAACTACTCCTCAAGAAAAATCGGGTTACCAAAATGTGCCTGATTCTATACTTCAAACGAGCAATTCATTTTATTATGGAAATTCAGATCGCTATTATTCACGTTTACGTTACACATATCGAACAAACATAAGTATTGGTGTAACAGGTGAAAAAGACGCGGGAGAGCAATTTTTTAAAGGAGCTCAAAAAAATGGCTTCGATTTCTATTCGTTTCATGCCTATTTCAAAGGAGGAAAGTACATTAAAGCTGTTGCAGTAGGAGATTATCAAGTGCAAATAGGACAAGGTTTGAATCTTTGGTCGGGTTACGCTTTTGGAAAAACAGCAGATGTAACGAATATCAAGAAAACAGCAAATCCTTTAAAAGCGTACACTTCTGTTGATGAAGCTCGTTTTATGCGTGGAGCAGCATTTGATTTGGGTTGGAAATCCTTTTCACTTTTGTCATTTGCATCTATTAAGAAAGTGGATGCATCTGTATTGGCGGATTCCTTGTACGATGATTTAGAATTTGTTTCAAGTATTAATTTATCGGGTTTACATCGTACAAATTCAGAAATAGCCAAGAAAAATGCCTTGACAGAAAAGATCATTGGTTCCAATCTGCGCTACAGAAATAGAAATTTCCAATTGGGAATTGCAGGTGTTTATCAAGGATATGACAAAGATTTTAATAAGTCCGTAACGCCTTACAATCAATTCGATTTCCGCGGAAAAAGCATGCTTTCTTTCAGTGGTGATTATAGTTGGGTGTTTAAAAATTTCAATTTCTTTGGTGAAACGGCGCGTTCTTCGTATTCCGGTGCTTGGGCAAATTTACATGGTGTATTGTTTTCATTGGATTCCAGAGCTTCGTTCAGTGTGTTGTACCGCAATTACCAAAAAGGGTATCAAACATTTTACAATACTGGTTTTTCAGAAGGAAGTAATACGCAAAATGAAAAAGGAATTTATGCTGGTTTGAAATTGAAACTTTCATCTGCATGGTCGGTGAATTCGTATGTGGATTTATTCAAATTTCCTTGGATGAAATACCAAGTTGATGCTCCTTCGGCAGGACACGAAATCATGGTGCAAGCGTCCTATAAACCAAATAAAATCCTTGAGATTTATGGTCGTTACCGTGAACAAGTGCGTCAAAAGAATAGTCGCGATTCAGATGGAACGGTAACGGAATTAGAAGATGTATTGCAGCGCAATTATCGTTTGAACATTTCCTATGCTATCAGTGAATTCTTTACGATTAAAAGCCGTTTGGAATATGTAACCATCAATCGTCCAAGTAATACGCCTGAAAAAGGAATGATTTTAACGCAAGACATTTTATTCAAACCGAAGAACTTACCGTTTGATTTGTCCTTGCGCTATGCCTTGTTTGATACAGATAGTTACGATTCACGTTTGTACACGTATGAAAACAATGCGTTGTACGTATTTGCGGTTCCAGCGTATTATTACCAAGGAAGTCGTTTTTATGCATTAGTGCGTTATTCTTTCTTGCGTCATTGTGATTTGTGGGTGCGCTACGGTGTATTCAAATACAATAATCGTACGTCGATCGGTTCTGGAGCAGAAGAAATTAAAGGATCTGTGAAAACGGATATCACGCTTCAGTTGCGCATTAAATTCTAAAACTATTTTTGCTAAAATCTTAATATTAAAGGCTAATTAATTCAAATTAGAAACAACAATTTACTTGAGTATTTTGTTAAATTTTAATTTTTTTGATAAATAATTGTACCCTCATTATTTGAAATGAAATCTAAATCTTTTTTCCATTCCGTGAAAATACCTCTTTCCTTTTCATTACATTTTTTGTAGGAAAAATTATTGCCATTTACCCTAAGTATTATACCACTTCGTGTTTCACCATTGATTCTATGAAAAGTAACACATTCTGTACTTGATTCTAAAAAGGCATTTGATTTAATATCCACTTTGCGCTCACTTTTTTGAATTATCACTGTCGGAGGAAGTGAGGATTCTTTATCATTTGATTTTGTGATTTCCTTTTTGAACAGTTCATTTTGTCCGTTACGATATTTAATCATAAAAACATCACTCTTCAGAACGATATACAAAGGACCTGATTGAAAATCACATTTTTTATAAGCTATTTCAGTAACTCTAATTTCACTGACAATTACTGAACTTTCGGTACCATCATTGAGGATTAAAATATCGCATTCTTGTGCAAAAATTGTTTGCGAAAAAGTCACAATTAAGGCAAGTACATAAATAAACGTAAAACTTGATTTCATATGTCCGATTTATAAGATGAAAAATATTAAAACTAAAATAACCGTTAACCAGCCCAGTATAATTCCTGCATTTGCCATTCCTTTTCCATCATAAGATTCTGGATATTTTCGAATTAGTGACTTAGCAATACCTCCGAAAATCCATGCGAACAATGGTAAGCCAATTAACCCAAAAACCAAACTTGCCACAGCAAAACCGTGTCTTTTTGGTAGTTGTACAGATTTGTTTGTTGGTGTATTTTTTTCTTCAATTACAACCTTTTCTTTGAAAACATCTTTTGATCCGTTTGAATATGTTATCATAAAAATGTCATTTTTTATAATCTCAATAAGTAGTCCTTCTTGGTCTTCGCATTTTTTGTATTTCACAGTATTAACTCCCACCTCTAGTACTTTAGCTTGTATTTCATTTCCGTCACGTAATAAGATTTTATCACAAGGTTCATTTTTAGAAGATTCTATTGATTTAACAGGTGTAAAACCTGATAAAAACATTGATTGGTCCTCGATTGTACTAACAAAAACTTCTGATTCTAAATCTGATTTTTCCGTTGATATGGTTTTTACTGAGCAGTTCATTTCTTCGCCTTCTTTCAAAATGGAAGTTGAATTGTTGCGTTGTAATTTAAATCCTTGGTATCTACCTATGTGCATTCCACAAGATGATAGGATAAGTAGTAAAAGTAAAAGGTTAAAATGTCTCATCAGAAATTATTTATTGTATCTTTTTTCGATTTACTTCTTTAAAGGTTGAGTTTAGCAAATTTTTAAAGTAAATTGAAAAACGAAGATAGAATTTTTTCTTTAAAATATGTCAATGTTAAGAGGTGAGATTGCAGTTTTGTATGTCGATAATTTTAAAAGGCATTTTATTTCTCAAGATTTTGTTAAACTAAAATCTTGTGATTTAATTTGAATTTGAAAAATTCTAACAATTCTAGAACTCAATATCCAAGTTGAAGGTTGTTTTTAAGGTGTGTAGGTTCGGATTCTTGCGCGCCAATGCTGCAAACTTATCTTTTCCTGTCAGGTATTTCACTTCTTGTTCCGGATTTTCATTCAAGGAGAAACTTACTTCGAAGGAATAGTTTTTCAATTCTTTTCGGAAGAATCCTGTCATTTCTTGCAAATGCGGCGTAATGTAATCTACTTGAATTTGATTGTCCACATCCATCACGAAATGTGTTTCCGTTTTCTGGATTGGTTCGCGTTTCACCATGGCGTTGTAGAACGTTTCCATTCCTCTTTCCTTCATTTCAAAGGCAAAACGACGCCATAACATTTTCACTTGATCGTATGAAAAAGAATTCATTGGCATGTTCTCCGGCATGATGTTCGAAGCCGCTTGTTCTTCTTCTTTTTTCTCCATCAATTGCTTGATTGAAAGGGTAGAAGAGCTTAGTTTTCCGATTGGAACACTCGCGTTTTTTGGTTCAACATGCTGAACAAGTGGCGCTTGACGCACAATTGGCGCATTCGGCTTTGGCGTTGCAGGAACGTTGTCGCGTAAATTTTGACTTGGGAAAGGAATAATGTCAACGGGTTCCGTCAGCCATTTTTTTTTTCAAGCTCCTGGTTCAAGGAACATAATTGCATCAAGGCCATTTCGACCAGCAAGCGCTGATTTTTGGAAGACTTGTAATCTACATCCGACTTACTCAAAATAGCAAGTGAACGTAAGATAATGTGTGCATCCAACTGTTTGGATTGATCAATGTATTTTTGCTCGATGTTTTCTCCAACTTCTAATAACGAAGCCGTTCGTACATCTTTACAAACCAATAAGTTTCTGAAATGATCTGCTAATCCAACAATGAAGTTGTGACCATCAAATCCTTTTTCATAGATATCGTTTAACAACAACAAAGCAGATGGAATGTCCTCTTTCTGCATGCTTTCAACAATTCTGAAGTAATAATCATAATCCAGAATGTTTAAGTTTTCGATAACGCTTTTGTACGTTAGGTTGTTTCCCGTAAAGGTTACAATTTGATCGAAAATGGAAAGCGCATCACGTAAAGCACCATCGGCCTTTTGAGCAATTAAATGCAAAGCTTCTGGGTCAGCAGTAATTCCTTCTTTTGTTGCAATGGATGCCAAATGGTCCGCAATATCTTTCACTTTGATTCGACTGAAGTCAAAAATTTGACAACGCGAAAGAATCGTAGGAATGATTTTATGCTTTTCAGTGGTTGCTAAGATGAAAATCGCATGTTTTGGTGGCTCTTCTAATGTTTTCAAAAAAGCATTGAATGCCGAAGAAGATAGCATGTGAACCTCATCAATGATGTACACTTTATAATCACCCAATTGCGGTGCAATGCGCACTTGATCAATTAAGTTACGAATATCTTCAACTGAGTTATTTGAAGCGGCATCTAATTCATAGACATTCAAGGATGCTCCAGAATTAAACGACAAACACGAATCACATTGATCGCACGCCTCAACAGCTTCTGTTCGATTAAAACAGTTAATTGTTTTTGCTAAAATTCGGGCAGTAGTTGTTTTACCAACTCCACGTGAACCACAAAAAAGAAAAGCTTGTGCTAAGTGATCGATTTTAATAGCGTTTTTCAGCGTATTGGTAATAGATTTTTGACCTACGACAGTGTCGAAAGTCTGGGGTCTATATTTTCTGGCTGAAACAACGAAATCACTCATTGGTACAAATTTAATGGAATCAATTAAATGTTCGTTCAAAAAAAAGCAATTGTTAAAAACTTATTTCCCGCGAAAGATGGATGAATGGTTAAAATGAAGAAATAGTCACATGCTCTTATTTATGTTGATAAATTATCATGAATTTATTGTGATTTTTTTAACATTCAGGTAGAAGTCAAATCTTTTTTTTATACTTTTAGAGAAACCAAAATGATATTATGAAAAGAAACTTTTTAGCACTTGCAGCACTTGCGTTAGTTGTTGCATCTTGTGGAGGACCAGGTAAAGCAGAGTATGATACAGCTGCAGGTAAAATTTGTGATTGTATGTCTGAGAAAACAGCTGCTGCTGCTGCAGATACATCTGAGTTCAAAATTGACATGACTGATTTAGATTTCTCTTTATGTGCTTTAGATGTAGCTACTGAAGTAGATCCATTCGATGAGCAAATGGGTAAATCTATTGAAGAAAAATGTCCAGATTTAAAACCTGTTCATGATAATTATGTAAAAAGCGCTAAATAATCGTTTTTTGTAAAACATGAAAAATCCCCGTTAGCAATGCTAGCGGGGATTTTTTAGTTAATCTATTTTAATTAATCGATAATTTCAATTGCATCGATTGAATCACCTTGACGAATGTCATCAACGATATCAACACCTTCAATTACTTTACCAAAACATGTATGATTACCATCTAAATGTGCAGTATTGTTTCTAGAATGACAAACAAAGAATTGTGATCCACCAGTGTTTCTACCAGCATGCGCCATTGATAATACACCTCTGTCGTGATGTTGATTCCCACCAGTTAATTCACAATCAATTTTGTATCCTGGTCCACCAGTTCCTGGCATTCCATTAGAACCTTCACGTGAATTTGGACAACCTCCTTGAATCACAAAGTCAGGAAGAACGCGGTGCCATTTCAAGCCGTTGTAAAAACCTTCTTTCGCTAATTTCACGAAGTTTGCTACTGTATTTGGTGCATCTTCCGTGTACAAAGAAACACGCATGTCTCCTTTATTTGTTTTGATAATTGCTTCCATTGTCTTTTTTTTTGCAAAGATACCGATATCTTGAAAATCTGATTCGTTTATCGATTAAAACAATTGATTTTTATAAATAGACAAACTTTAAGCGCGTGTTATCACGTTTCGTACAAGGTGATTTAGATTAGATTTTTTATTGACGTACATCAAGTAATTTATTGCACGATAGTTTGTAAATTTGTTCTATGCATAAATTTACATTTCACCGACAGTTAACGGGTCTTTTCACAGATCAACAAAATCAGTTAGCATACAATCAAGAACAAGTATTGCCTTTTATTCGTCAAACGTTTTCAGAAGCGCATTATGAAAAGCAAATTGATTTAAAGGAAGCGAATTTCTCGAAAGAAAG
>JBDKHH010000395.1:0-3079 GCA_039797785.1 Bacteroidota bacterium
TGAATGATTTCTTCCCAATTCTCGTATAACTTTTCAAAGTTATTTTCTTCCGTGTACCACTTCCCCATTTCCGCTTCGCCATCCAAATTGGTGAAGATCAATGTCGGGAATTCGACAACTCCTAATTCATCTCTAAGCATCATATCAGCATAAAAAAGAGCTTCTGCTTTTCCATTTTCAAGTGCCTCATTGAACTCATCAATATTTAAATTGTGCTCTAAAGCAGCGGCTAAAATTGTTGATTCCTCACTAATGTCTTTACCTTGCAAAAAAAGCATTTCACGCAACGAATACAAAAAATCAAATGCCTTTTTTCTGCCTTGGTATTTCGCAGCATAATACGCAATTGAAGCGGGATAAGAAGATGAAACAGGTTTAGATCGCCAAACTTTTGGATCTAAGCAAATTCCATTTTTTTGACTTTCATCATCCCACAAACGACAAATGTATTCCTCTTTGGGTATGGATTTATCTTGAAATTCTAGATCATCCCAAGATCTGAGCAAACCTCCCATTTTAACTTCAAGCGTTATTATATCTTGATATTCTTGTAGTAATTTGTCGATATACGTGTCGATTATCCAACACGTTGAGCAAACTGGATCCGTAAAATAGGTGATTTTAATGTGCGGTTTTTTATACACTATTTTTGACATAAGCAATCAGTGGTTAGAATATTTGTTTCGGTTAATAAGCTTGTTAAACTTATGACTATCCAATCCGATTCACAACCACTACACGCCTTAAAAAATAAAAATAAGTAGAACTACGTAAAACAAAAAAAGCGGCTCAAATGAACCGCTTTTCTTACTATTACTTAAAACTATTATCTGATTTTAGACTGCAACGAATGCCATCCTCCACCATTGTGTGCATCAAAACCTTTCGATTTCAATATTCCTTTTGCTGAAGCACTTCTCATTCCAGAAGCACAACATGTAATGATTGTTTTATCTTTTTTCAATTTCCCTAAACTTCCGTCTAATGCTTGTAACGGAATATTAATTGATCCTTTGATGTGTCCACCTTGGTATTCTGCAGGAGTGCGAACGTCAACGATCACTGCTCCTTTTTTCACTAACTCTTTTAAGTCCACTTTTGGCCCTCCGAATAATTTGTCTAAAAATCCCATCTTATTATTTGCTTAAATTGTAATTTACATCCAACCAAGATCCACCGTTTTCACATTCGTATCCCAATTGTTTGAAGTAATGCGTTGCTTGTCCACTTCTGTTTCCACTTGCACAACAAAAAATAATCGGCTGTTTCAATGCTTTTAATTCTTCTTCTCTTTCTACGATTTCTTGCAATGGAATGTTGATTGAACCTGCAACATTTCCTCCCATAAATTCTGCTCTTGTACGTACGTCTACAACTGTAAAGTCTTTGTTCTCCATCATTTTGATTTTTTTTGAATTTCTGATTCGATCATATTGAACAACAATCCTCCCATAAAAATACCATAGATAGTGCTATTAAACGGGCTTGATGTTATAGCGCATGTTCCAGAGGCACAGCCAACGAAATAATAGTAACTATAACCACCAATAGCTCCGAGAATTGCTCCCAAAATTGTTAGTCTGTATTTTTTAAGCTTACTTGTCATTCAACAATTATTTCCACAAAGGTAAATCGACACTTTCAAACAGAATGTATCAAAAGTTACAAACTCAAAAATTGATGAATTTATTTAGAAACGGCTGATTGAAAAAACTGCCACAAACTATCTTCCGGAACTGGCGCAGTTATAGAAATTGGTTCTTTGCTTGTAGGATGCGTAAACGTCAACGTGCGTGCGTGTAAACCAACTGATCCATCTGGATTTGATCGTCGTGCACCATATTTCACATCACCTTTAATAATGCAGCCAATTGTGGATAATTGCACACGAATCTGATGATGGCGACCAGTTTCCAATCGTACTTCTAATAAATGGTATTTATCTGAAGAAGCAATTAAGGTATAATGTAAGATGGCTTTTTTAGAACCCGGTGTTTCCGTTAAAGAAGCATAGGATTTATTCTGCTTCTCATTCTTTTTTAAGTAATGAGTTAAGGTTGCTGAAGACTTTTCTGGCTTAGATTCAACAATTGCCCAATACACTTTATTGGTTTCCTTATCTCTAAATTGAGCATTCAAGCGTTCCAAAGCCTTACTTGTACGCGCAAAAACTACTGCACCGCTTGTTGGACGATCTAAACGGTGAACAACACCACAAAACACATTTCCTGGTTTCTGGTACTTTTCCTTTAAATACGCTTTGATAGTATCCGGCATTGTTTCGTCACCCGTTTTGTCGCCTTGAACAATGTCAGACGCATTCTTGTTGACAACAATAACGTGATTGTCTTCGTATAAAATGGTTAATTCATTCAAAATCTATTGAATTTGTGATTCAAATTTTCAATCTTCAATCTTTAATTTTCAATCAATAATCAATATTGTTCTTTCTCGTTTGGAAAATCTCCAGATTTCACATCCTTGATATATTCTTGGAATGAACCCATCATTTGCTCGTACAAATTATTGTATTTACGCAAGAAACGCGGACTAAACTCATTGTTGATTCCCAACATATCGTGAACAACTAGAACCTGACCATCGACGCCGTTTCCAGCACCAATACCAATGATAGGAATAGAAACTGTTTTAGCAACTAATTCAGCCAATTGCGCTGGAATCTTTTCCAAAACAATCGCAAAACAACCCGCTTCTTCCAAAGCTTTCGCATCTTCAATTAAACGTTGTGCTTCTTGCTCTTCTTTCGCTCGAACAACGTACGTTCCAAATTTATAGATTGATTGAGGTGTTAATCCGAGGTGTCCCATCACTGGAATTCCAGCTGTCAAAATACGTTTAATCGATTCCAAAATCTCAATTCCACCTTCCATTTTCACAGCGTGTCCACCCGATTCTTTCATGATTTTAATCGCACTCGACAAGGCTTCTTTCGAATTTCCTTGGTACGAACCAAACGGCATATCAACTATAACTAAAGCTCTGTTCACTGCTCTAACAACCGAAGAAGCATGGTAAATCATTTGATCCAAGGTAATTGGCAAAGTCGTTTCGTGTCCCG
>JBDKHH010000396.1:0-4349 GCA_039797785.1 Bacteroidota bacterium
ATTGTCTGGGATAAAACATCCAAAAAAGAACAAGCGAAGGAAA
Organism: Bacteroidota bacterium; assembly: GCA_039797785.1. GTDB lineage: Bacteria > Bacteroidota > Bacteroidia > Flavobacteriales_D > Crocinitomicaceae > M0103. The sequence continues at coordinate 44 of JBDKHH010000396.1, forward strand.
ACCGTGAGGCTGAGAAACAAACGGTAAAATCGATGTTGAAATCAGAATTTGGCTTGTTTGGAAAAGATTCGACAGTGAACGATTATCAAAAGAAAGCTGGACCAAAAGAAGAATTGAAAATTGAGTTCGGACCAATCAAAGAAGAAGATCCAATCGACACGAAAAAACCGAAAAAGGATTCGAAAATCAAGAACACGCTGAAAGGTTGGAAAGAACAATCCGAAAAAGAAAAAGTCGAAGAGATTGGTTTTGATTAATTGGACGGGCGAATATAATTAATCAAGTATCGTTCGTAGGTTATGTAAATGATTACATCAGGTTTGTAACGGTCTATTATTTCTTCATTTCGTCCATATTGCCAAGCATCAAAAATGAAAAGTGTTTCCTCATATGCTTGCGCTAAAAATGGGATACAATTGTCACCAAAGGAGTCGCGAATAATCAATACTTTTTGTTTGTTTTTGGCTGCTGGATTTTTGAAGTGTTTTTCATAATCGAATTGATAGCTGAAATTATCGGGTGCTTTAAATCCAAAAGCTTGAATTGATTGATAGGTAGTTTCTTTTAAATCTACCAAAGGAACTTTTTCCTTTAAGTGCGGTTTCCCAATCAAGGTTGCTAAATATCCGCCTGTAATTTCGGTTTCAGAAAAAGCGACGTGTTTCATGAAATCAAAATTTGTGGTTGGTTCCGTTGTTTGAATTGTTTTAAAAAGTGCTTTTATTGCGTAATAGGCACCCAATTGATTCCAATGATTGTCAAGTTTAAAGTATAAATTTTCATGTTTTGCTTTTCCTTTTAATGTCGATAAAGGATAAGTAATTTGATTTGGATACAACTTGTTCATGCGTTTTTTAAGCTGCATTGATTGATTGTTGTAAGCCAATTGTTGAATGTTAGCGGGCAAATTAGTTGGATAAACTTCCAAAGCAGTTGGAGCAATTAACACATAGCTTTTAATGGATCGTTTTTTGAAATTATTCATGCGATACAACCATTCTGCTTGGAATGAATCGAGTTGTGCAGATGAAAATGTATGTTCGCGCTCGTAGAGTTTCTTTTCTTCTGAACCGATGAAAAAACGATGGTCGCTACCAATCAATACACTTTCTTCTTGATCGCTCGGTGCAACATGAAAAACATTCATTTTTATGTTCTTATACAATTGAATGAAAGGCGTTCTAAATGAAAAGTTATCGGCAATGTAATTTTCGCAATCGCTTGGGAAATTATCTAGTTTGTTGATGTTTAGGGAAAGTGAATCATGAAAAACGCGATTTTCATCTGCTCGTTCGTAGGTAACAATAGAAAATGTGTCATTCACAATCGGTGCGATGAGCAGCAGAAGAAACGTGCCAATTAAAAAATATCGATTTACCATGTTAGAAATTAAAATAGATAAAAGGATTATAACTTGAATTTGTCAGCTTAAGCACACAATAAAAGAAAAGTATCAGCAAAAGGATGTTCTTTAAAAATTGAATAAGCATTGATTCCGGGTTGATATAGCGTTTCAAAAACGACCACGAAAATACACTGAAGAGTATTCCGAGCACTAAAAAGAAGGTATGTTCAGTGTTCAAGTATTTGTAAAAAGATTTTCCTGAAGTGTCAAATGAGAACAGCTCTAAAACATAATTCCATGCCGTTGAAAATTCTACTATGCGAAAAAATACCCAGCCGATAAGTACAATTAGCATTGTGTACATCCAACTAAAAAACGAGGGAATTCGACTTACTATTTTATCAAAACCAAGTTTTTCTATGAGCAGAAAAGTTCCATGAAACATTCCCCAAAAAACAAAACTCCACGATGCGCCATGCCAGAAACCTGTTAATAGAAAGACCACCAACAGATTGAAATAGGTGCGTGAATTGCCATTTTTGCTTCCGCCTAATGGAATGTAAACGTAATCTCTAAACCACGTAGATAAGGAAATGTGCCATTTTCGCCAAAACTCTTTAATGCTTTTAGCAGTGTAGGGCAAGTTGAAGTTTTCTGGGAGTTCGAATCCAAATAGAAGTCCCAACCCTAACGCCATATCGGTGTATCCTGAAAAATCATAATAAATCTGCAAGGTATAAGCAATTGCTCCCAACCAAGCTGCACTTGAAGTTAAATAATCTGGATTGCTATCAATGATCGAATTTGCAAGGAGTGCAAGCGTGTTTGCCAAAATCACCTTCTTCGCTAAACCTTTTATAAATAACTGAATTCCACGGTAAAATCGTTCGCTCGTTTCTTTGCGAGAGACAAGCTGTTGTGCGATAAAGTTGTACCGAACGATTGGACCTGCAACCAACTGAGGGAATAGTGTAATGTACAGAAGTGTGTTTCCAAAACTTGGCTTGGGCAGCGTTCGATCTTTGTAAATATCTACCAACATTGATAATTGATGAAATGTGTAGAAAGAAATTCCAACCGGTAAAACGAGTTTGGTGATTTCATCGGTTGGCAATACAATACCTAGAAAGAAATTGCGGTATTTGAAAAACAAAAGGATAAGCAGGTTAAAGACAATTCCTATAACTAACCATTTTTTAGCGTGTTGGTCCGTTTTGCGAATGGCTTGAACGAATAAATAGTTAACGATAATTGAACCAAAGAGCAAGGCGAAATGACCCATTCCTCCCCACGCGTAAAAAACAAGGCTAATTAGTGTGAGTATCCAGTTTTTTGCAATCTTCGGACATAAATAATAGGCCGTTAATGAAATCGGTAAAAAGTAGAAAAGGAAAACAAGGCTACTAAAAATCATTTATTTTTGGTCATTGCGGTAGATTAATCTGTTCAATCCGATTTTGAACAAATGTAGTTTTTTCGATGATAAAATCAATTGATTAAAACGCATTATTCCCTACTTTTATTCCATGGAAAAATTCACTAACGCTTTAATCAAAGAGACATCACCATATTTATTGCAACATGCGCACAATCCTGTAAACTGGGTTCCGTGGTCAGACGATGTGTTTGAACGCGCGCAACAAGAAAACAAATTGGTGTTGGTGAGTGTCGGCTATTCTGCTTGTCACTGGTGTCACGTGATGGAACACGAATGCTTCGAAGATGAGGAAGTAGCAGCTTTGATGAACAAGTTTTTTATCAGTGTGAAAGTGGATCGTGAAGAACGTCCAGATGTTGATCAGGTGTACATGACCGCTGTTCAGTTGATGACGCAAAAAGGCGGTTGGCCATTGAATTGTTTCACGCTTCCTGACGGTCGACCAGTTTACGGTGGAACGTATTTTCCGAAAGAACAATGGATGCATATTTTGCGTTCCTTGGAACATACATGGCAAAACGATCGCGAGAAAGCGATGGAATATGCTGAGAATTTGCACGAAGGAATTATTCGCAGTGAATTGATTGACGAAGCAAAGAAAGTTGAATCTTTTTCAGAAGAACGTTTACATGAATTGGTGTTGTGTTGGTCACGTAGTTTTGACAGCATGGAAGGTGGAGACGCTCGTGCACCAAAATTTCCCTTGCCTTCGAATCTTGAATTTTTATTGGAATACGGTGTTCGTTATGAACATGAAAAAGTGTTGAAGCACGTTGAGTTGACGCTGGATAAAATGGCAATGGGTGGAATTTACGATCAAGTTGGTGGTGGTTTCACGCGCTATTCTGTTGACATGTTGTGGAAAGTGCCGCACTTCGAAAAGATGTTATACGATAACGGTCAATTGCTGAATCTGTATTCCTTGGCCTATAAACATTTTCAGAAGCCTTTGTACAAACGCATTGTTGCGCAAACTGTCGAATGGTTACAGCGTGAAATGTTGACGAACGAAGGCGCGTTTTATTCTGCCTTGGATGCCGATAGCGAAGGTGAAGAAGGAAAGTTCTATTGTTGGACGCCAGAAGAAATGAAAGCTGTTTTGGGTGACGATTTTTCGTGGGTGAAAGATTTCTATAATGTGAATGCGCGCGGTTTTTGGGAAGAAGAAAAGTACATTCCTTTGCGTACCGAAAGTGATCAATCATTTGCAGCCAAGATGAAATGGTCGATGGACGAATTAGAGTCTAAAATCGCAGAAATTAACCAAAAGTTGCTGGATGAACGTAAACACCGTGTTCGTCCGGGTACAGATGACAAAAGTTTAACCTCGTGGAATGCGATGGCTTTAAAAGGATTGTGTCAGGCGTACAGCGCGTTTGGTGAAGAAGAATTTTTGCATTTAGCGATCAAAAATGCGCGTTGGATTTTGAAGCATCAGCGCACCGAAGATGGAAAATTGGTACGCAATTACAAGAAAGGCGTTTCGAACATTGATGCTTTCTTGGAAGATTATGCACACGTCA
>JBDKHH010000397.1:0-3994 GCA_039797785.1 Bacteroidota bacterium
AACTATGAGTAGAGATATTTCACTTTTCGCAGATTATCATCAAAAAGAAAATTCCTTAACTAACTATTGTGGCTTGGTAATGAAACTTCTGTATGAAGAAAGTCCTAAACAATTTAGGAACTTCTTGGTAGATTTAATCGGAGAACAATATGACATACAAATCGGACCAACATTTAAACAACAGACCAAAGAAATAAACAGCATTCCCGATTTATCTATAATCCAAAAATCAATATCCATTTTCTTCGAAACGAAAAGAACAAATTGGTTTTACAACGACCAACTAATCCGACATATAAAAGGATTTGACGAAAATGCTTCAATAAAAGTACTTTTCCTTTTAAGTGACTTTGACGAGGATAATATTTCCAATCAAATCAATGAAAGTATTGAAAAAGCAAAGAATGATAATATCATTATACAACCAATCACCTTTGAACGCTTTTTAGAAACTTTAGAAAAAGTTTGCACAAATGAGCATTTAACGAGTATTTTGGAAGAATTTAAAAATTACTTGGACAGAGGGGATTATCTACCTAAATGGAAATACTTGCTAGATATTGTAAATTGTTCTGGAACTATTGAAGAAGTGAGAAATGGAGTTTATATGTGTCCAAACAGCGGAGGTGCATACAACCATAGAAGAGCAAAATATTTTGCACCTTATTTACAAAAAGCTGTTAGAAGCATTCACGAAATCAGAGCCATTGTTGTTATCGAAAAAGACAAGTCGGGAAGTTTTGTAAAATGGAATAATAGTGGAGAAAATGAAGAAAAACTGAAACAAGAGGCTTTTGAAAAGCTAAAAATTTGGAATTGGAGAATTGAAGAAAACAGGCAAACCGACCTTCAAGTGTTTTTATTATCTGATGGAGCTGAAACCAACTTTATGAAAGAAACAAGTGGTGGAATGTTACAATCCAAAAAGTATTTTTGGAATATTGCCACAGACTGTTCAAACGCAACAGAATTAGCCAATAAACTTAACAATAAAACTTGGGGAGAATATGAATATTTGAATAGGTAGTTCAAATATTTATTTTACTATTTTTGCAATATGGAAAGAGAGCTAAACAATATTGACACCAACCTATTAGAAAGTATTAAACACATCGTTCTTAATGCAAGGAAAAGTGTATCTCAAAAAGTAAATCAGGAGCTTGTTCTGACCTATTGGCAAATCGGGAAAGAAATTGTAGAAACCGAGCAGAAAAACAACATTGATAATCAAACATCAAGACAAATTATACTCAATCTTTCCAAACAACTGACCAACGAAATAGGAAAAGGCTTTTCTCGTTCCAACTTATTCAATATGAGGAAATTTTATATTGAATATCCAAATGTCCAGACAGTGTCTGGACAACTTACTTGGTCATTTATTTGTGAGCTTTTGATTATCGAAGATAAAGACAAACGGAGTTTTTATGAAAAAGAAATAACTAACGCTTCTTGGTCATTTCGGGAACTAAAAAGACAAATAGACAGTTCGCTTTATGAACGCTTATTACTTTCGAAAGGAAAAACCAATAAAGATAAAGTGTTGGAATTGGCACAGAAAGGTCAAGAATTAAATAAAGCAGAAGACGTATTGAAAAATCCGTATGTTTTTGAATTTCTTGGTATTCCCGAAAATAAACCGATTTTAGAAAAGGATTTGGAAGCCAAACTTATCCGCCATATAGAAGATTTTCTGTTGGAACTCGGCAAAGGTTTTATGTTTGTCGGTTCGCAACAACGCATAACCATAAACAATACACATTATTATGTAGATATGGTGTTCTATAACAAGATTTTACGTTGTTACATTCTCATCGAACTCAAAACCACAAAACTCAACATTGCTGACGGAGGACAACTAAATACTTATCTGAATTATTACAAAACAGAAGTAAATGACGAAACCGACAATCCACCAATCGGAATAATTTTGTGTGCAGAGAAAGACGAAATTACCGCAGAATATATCCTTGGAGGATTTGAAAATAATGTTTTCGCATCAAAATATGTGACTATTTTACCTAATAAAGAAAAGCTAATAGAAGAAGTAGAAAATGTAATGAACAACTAATGCCGAACGCACAACATCGGTTTGGCAAAAGTGGCGGTTCAGTGCTCCGCAGACACATTTGTGGTTAATCAAAATTTGGTTCTCCGCATCAACATTTGTGGTAAAAATCGCCACCATCGCCAAGCCCAGAACCGTCAGGCTGTGAAAAAATGACCTTTTAGAAAAATTCGATTTTTTAGGTGCGTGTTTTTTTATTAAACGGCACTTCCATACATCCAAATTCTAGTGATAACGGTGATGGGGTGAAACTAATTGCCTATCCTTTTTTCAATGCAAAATTATTTGTTACTCTTATCTTTTATATGTATTTTTATAAATAGATTGTGCAGTTTTTTCACAGTCTGCCGTTAGCGTCAAGCATTAAAAAACGACAGCGTACAAAATACAAATTGAATGAAACGAAATTTAATAAATGAGATAACTGCAATAAAATCACGTTCAGAATTCAATTCCCGACTCGATTATAGTAGTCGGCTCAACGATATTGAATATGCGTTTCAAGAAAATTTAGACTACAATGGAGACTTTAACAAAGAACTTCTAAAATATATTCCTATTGCGACAGTCGCTTGCTTTGAAGCGTTTTTTCGTTCAGTTTACAAAGAACTAATTGACTTTGGAAAACCATTTAGTGACAATGTAATAAAATTCAATCAAGCACAGAATGTAAAATTTGATTTTGACATAATTAACGCTATTCAGACAAAAACAGTAACCGTTGGAGAATTTATTTCTCATATACTTCCTTGCAACAACTTTGACGACATAAACAAAAATCTTTCTCTCTTGTGTGGCATTGACTTCGCAGACCAAATCAAAAAATTCAAACGGGACAGTATTTTTGAACACGTCAATGACAACTCAAAACAGTTCATTGACAATGGCGACCAAATAATATCAGACATAAAAAGAACGTTTGAGTTGCGACATATCTTTTGCCACGAGTTTGCCACGAATTTACGCATTGACAAAGACGAAATTTTAAGGTGTTTCAACAATGCTAAAATTTTTCTTAATCAAACAAACGACTTTATTTGGGATTTGATTTATCCAAACGCACTAGAAACACAGGCGGATATGAACAATCACACTTCTGATCAATTTTCCGAAGCAGACAACGAACTGACAGAACTAATTATAACAATCAAAGAAGCTTCAAAAGAGAATTCTTATATGACACTCAACATAGACTTACTTGACGAAACACTAACTGAATGGAAAAAATACAGAGAAGTAAAAGCTAAATTAGATGCATCTGTTGTTGAAGGTGGCTCAATGTATCCAACTATTTATGCAGGCAGCTTGATAACAACAACACAAAAAAAAATTGAAAGTTTAAAAAATGAATACACAGTAGACCTAAGACGATATGCCAACAGATAACGGCCAGTTTGGCAAGAGAGTGGAAAAACGTCTCCGTTTGAAAATTTTTTGTTAATTCACAGTATCGGCTTCGGTTGACGTTTAGCGGTAAAAATCCGCTCCATCGCCAATTTTCAACCGTTGGGCGTAAGCATAAACCAACACTCGTACTAAAGATAAATCTTTAAATAGTTCGACACGTTTTGGTGTATTGACTAATTACCTTTGACAAAAATTAAAATTATGACAGAATCAGTTTTTGAAATTTTAGCCGAAGGTGGAAGTTTAACCATTGGGAAACTTGAAATAAGTGGAAATACAATAATCATAAAAAATGAGTTTGGGCAAATTGACTACGCTTTTTCAACTGACAAGTTTTTTGTTTCAACAACACCAATTTTGAGCAAATCAAAAGGCTGGTTTTATAAAAGAATTTAAAGAACTATGAGTAGAGATATTTCACTTTTCGCAGATTATCATCAAAAAGAAAATTCCTTAACTAACTATTGTGGCTTGGTAATGAAACTTCTGTATGAAGAAAGTCCTAAACAATTTAGGAAC
>JBDKHH010000398.1:0-21157 GCA_039797785.1 Bacteroidota bacterium
CACAAAAACCTGACAGTTTACAAACGAAGTATTGTATTTGTCACAACGATTTACAATTTAACTAAGAGCTTTCCAAAAGATGAAATGTATGGTTTAACCAGCCAAATAAGAAGATCTGCAGTTTCGATTCCATCAAATATTTCTGAAGGTGCGGCCCGTAAATCGGATAAAGAAATGATTCAGTTTCTTTATATTTCTATGGGGTCATCTGCTGAATTAGATACTCAGCTTGAAATAGCACGAAACTTGAATTTTATCTCACAAGAAAATTACAATGAGGCAAATCATGAACTAACAGAAATAGCTAAAATGATAAATGGATTAATAAGTTATCAACGCAAAAAAGTGACTAGTCACTAGAAACTAGAAACTAGTGACTGGATTACAGTGACTAGTGACTAGAAGAATTATTTAAATCAATCTATGTCTTTGTTGTTATCAATAAAATCTTCTTTAATAATTAAACTGGTTTAAAGTGAATGCTATCTTATCAAAAGAATAGCTTTGTTCTTATCTAGAAACTAGTGACTCGTGACTAGAAACTAGAGGGTTCATGTAAATCAACCTAATTGTTGTTCTTTCAACTAAAATTTAATTGAACAATTTAATTTGGCTCACTTTTTTTATAAGATTATCAAAAGAATAGCTTGGTTCTTATCTAGTCACTAGTTTCTAATCACGAGTTACTAGTTTCTAATCACTAATCACTTGCAGTCCGCCGAAGCGGACTAAATCGGCATCATTTTTGCTTGTTCGAGAAACAAAATTTTGTGTTATGACATTTTTATATGTGTTTTTGACTTCTTTCGTACTTACTTTTTCTCCTCAAGGAGAAGTACCGTATGCAACCATAGAAAAGGCTTTTACTTCTAATGATGCGAGTAGTATCGTGGCCATTGGAAAAGATAAAATGTTAATCAATGTGCTTGGGAAAGAAGGTGCATACAGTCAATCACAAGCTACATTGGTGCTGAAAGATTTCTTTTCGAAGAAACCAGGTTCTAGCTTCAAGTTCATTTTTAAAGGAAAAGAATCATCCGATGGCTCATTCGCAATTGGTACCTACGATAGTAAATCAGAAAGCTTTCGTGTAACCATCCATTTCATTAAAATTGGAGCAGACTTCAAAATTGAAAGTCTTACTATCGAAAAAGCGTAATCCGCCGTGGCGGAGAAACTAGTGACCAATGACTAGTCCGCCGCGGCGGAGAGGGTTCATGTAAATCAACCTAATTGTTGTTCTTTCAACTAAAATTTAATTGAACAATTTAATTTGGCTCACTTTTTTTATAAGATTATCAAAAGAATAGCTTGGTTCTTATCTAGTCTCTAGTTTCTAATCACTAGTCTCTAGTTTCTAATCACTAGTCACTAGTCACTAGTCACTAGTTTCTAGTCACTAATCACTATATTTGCAAAATGATTTACGAAATTATCGATAAGGCTTTTCGCGAAGATATCGGCGAAGGCGACCATTCAACCTTAGCATGTGTTCCAGAAGACGCACAAGGACAAGCACAGTTAATCGTGAAAGAAGATGGTATTTTGGCAGGTGTGGAACTTGCAGAAATGATCTTTCATCGCTTTGATCCGACATTAGAATTGGAAATTTTCATCAAAGACGGAACGCCTGTGAAAAAAGGTGAAATCGCTTTTATTGTGAAGGGTAAATCACGCTCAATTTTAACAACTGAACGCTTGGTGCTCAACTTTATGCAACGCATGAGTGGTATCGCAACGCAAACACATAAAATTGTTTCTTTAATTGAAGGTTGTTCAACCAAATTATTGGATACACGAAAAACAACTCCCGGAATTCGTTACATGGAAAAATGGGCCGTTCGAATTGGTGGTGGCTATAACCATCGTTTTGCCTTGTATGATATGGTGATGTTGAAAGATAATCACATCGATTATGCTGGTGGAATCGAACAAGCAATTGCACGCACGCATGACTATTTGAAAGCAAATAACAAAGACTTGAAAATTGAAGTCGAAGTGCGCAATGAAGAAGAATTGAAAGAGGTGTTGCGCGTTGGTGGAGTTGATCGAATCATGCTGGATAATTTTTCTCCTGAAGAAATTCGTCGCGTGCTACCAATGATTCCTGCTGAATACGAAACTGAAGCTTCTGGCGGCATTACCATGGAAACAATTCGTTCGTATGCGGAAACGGGAGTTCAGTATATTTCCGTTGGTGCATTAACTCATTCGGTAAAAAGTATGGACTTGAGCTTGAAGGCCTTTTTTGCATAATAGTTAGAATTCAATTCCAACAATTAAAAGAGCAATATCGTCGATTTGTTCGGTGTGAGACATCCAATTTTCAACCTCATTTCGTATTGATTTTACCAAGGATTCACTCGTCGGATGCTGTATAGTAAGTGCTGCTTCGCGTAAACCAGATTTCTTGAATTTTTTTCCTTTTGGACCGCCAAATTGATCAATGATTCCATCACTAAAAATGAAGAGGAAATCACCTTCATTTAATACCATTTTATGTTCCTCGAAAGGCTCAGAAATAGAGGAGTTTCCAATTGGTCGTTTCGTAGGTGTAAATTCGATAATTTCTTCCTTGCGTAGGATCCAAAGTGGATTGTTTGCTCCTGACCAAATCAAGGTTTTTGACCCAGATTCAAAGCAGCAAAGTGAGATATCCATTCCGTCGTTAATCGTCTCAGAATGTTGACTCAAATTGTCGAGCAACAAGGTGTTACAGTGTTCCAAAAGTTCCATCGTACTTGCTGATTTTAAATCCGCTAAGGCCGCGTTCAACGCATTCGTACAAAGCACACTCATCATCGCTCCTGGAACACCATGTCCTGTGCAATCGCCAACAGCAAAAAAGACATAATCGATTCCTGCTAGATGCTTTTCTTCCACCCAATAAAAGTCGCCTGCAACAATGTCTTTTGGTGCATACCAAAGTGAACTCGTGGGCAACAAATGAGCTCTTTTCAATGGACTTGGAAGAATGGCTTCTTGAATGCGTTTTGCATAGGAAATACTACTGATGATTTCGTTGTTTTTTTCTTCGATTTCCTTTTTTTGAAATTCAATTTCTTCTGTTCGAAGTTTTACTTTCTCTTCTAAAACAATATTCGCTTTCTCTTTAATTTCATTGATTTCTTCTAAACGATTAATGGCCTCTTCACGGAAGTTTTTAAAGCGAATGACAATTCCTAAACTAAACAAAATGACCTCGGCGGTTGATCCAAATTGAAAACCAAAATCTGTAAAGAAATTCGATGGCAAAATCCCGAAATTTTTCAAGACAAATGCAAAAACAGAAATCACCAATAAAAGGAAGGCAATTAAAAACAATTTGGCTGGTTGATATCCTTTTCGAATCGCAATAATCGCAACTGGTAAAATGAATAAATTCAAGACCAATGTAAAACCGTTTACGGCAATGATTGAAAGCGTATAAGCAGATTCAAACGGAAGTAACGAAAGCACTATAATCGCAATGAGTGGAAGTTGAAAAAGCTTGAAAATTCGATCGATTTTTGGAAGAAGCGTTCCTAGATCCAAATACATACGACTAAAGCGCAAAAGAAAATACACTGAAACAGCAGCAAAAAAAGGATTTGAGTGATTGATGAGGTAGTTATTGTCTGGCCAAAAATACAATTTACCAAATCCCAAAAGCGACAATTGTAAAAACAAGAAAGTAACGAGGTAAAGCGAATAATTCAGCGACAATTTTTCTTTCGTGATGAGCCACATAAAGAAATTGAAAAGAATAACAAAACAAAGAATACCGATGTAAATTCCTAAAAAGTAGTTTTCTGCAGTTTCGGTTTGGTGAAAATAGCTTTCTGATTGCAAGGATGCTCCAAAATGAAACTGTTCACCGCCATTGTTTACACGTAAATAAAAGTCATTAGATGATCTACCCGGAATTATTAGGCGAAAGGCAATTTTGCGAGAAACAACACGCTTGAGATGTGCAGGAACTAAATCACCTTGGTCGAGCGGAATCAAGCTTCCCGTTTCAATGACTTTATGCAATTCTGCAAGATCTAAATTGGGATTGTTGAGCGTTAGATAAATGACTTGGTCATAAAGTTGTCTGCTTTGAATACGAAAATAAAACCAAACGTCGTGCTGTATAAACCCAAAATTAGGTGATGAATTAGGTAATTGTTGAAAATCAAGTTTGTAAAAATAACCGTCTGTTAAAACAATTTTTTTGTCCTGCTTATTTTCCCAGTGAAACAGTGTTTTATTTGTGAGTGGAATATAATCTTCATATCCACTAATAGTTAGTTGATTTGGGTGCTTGTTGATTCCGTTTTTTCCAGAAACAGAAAATACAAAACAGAAGAAAACAAGGAGGCTAACAGCAAGTGATTTCATTTAATCGAATTATTTACTGTCCAATAAATCATTTTCAACATCATTGTCTTTTTCGAAAGAGGGGTTATACATATATGAAACACCTACAATTCCTAAACCTCCTAATAAAATATAGGTTGAATAAGGCCAATGCATGATTTTAAAAACCAAACCGAGAAAAACGAAAATACTTCCAATCCAGAAAATCAAATTAAACTCAGCACTATGTTTTCCATGGCGAAAGGAAATAAGATTCAATAAGAAGGCGAGCGCTCCTGAAATCAAAAAAATAAATTTCGCAGTGCTTTTTGGTAGAATGCCTGAACCAATATTGGTGAAAAGTAAAACGGCCATTAAAAAGGCTATTACGAACATTCCACCTGCTATTTTCTTTAGAACCATCAATCAATCGTTAGTACAAATTCGTTTTATAAAGAATAAAACTAAATTAAGTTAAAAAGAAACGTGAATTGAAACGAATCTTATATTTGTTTAAATAAAAAATAGTGTATGAAAAATATTTTATTAGTATTCTCGGTTTTTATGGCTTTCACAAGCATCTCTCAAAGCGCGATGGATAAAACGTTGGAAAGTGCTTGTAACTGTATTAGCAAAAAGAATAGTGAAGAGGTGTTTGATTACGATTCGTATCTGGCCTTGGTAATTGAATGTGCCTCGCCAGTTATTTTAAAAAACCAAGAAGAGTTAAAAGATGAATTAAACATTACGACCAGCGATGAAATGGCAGCCATTGAAGAAATTGGTGGTAAAGTAGGGGAGCGCTTGGTGATGGAATGTCCAAAATTTATGGAACTAACTTTGAAAGTCCTAGGTGATGATCAAGAATTGAGAGATTTGGCTGTTGAGGAATATACAGATTCGGAGAGTGAAGGAGAGGAAATGATTGATGAGGGTACTGTTATGTCAATCAACAAAGAGTTTCCTTGCCAACTAACGGTGAAAAATAAACAAGGGGAAACATTAAACTTTTTATGGACTGAGCCAATCGATGTTGCGGATGAATATGTTTCGAACCCAGATTCCTTAAAAGGAAGAAAAGTAGCAATCGTTTATTACTATGGTGATATTTATGATGCGAAGGCTGGAGAATACGTTACACGAAAAATCATTCAAGAAATTACTCTTCAATAGTAAGCTTCGATTGATCCACTTTTTTGTAGGCATAAATGTCTAGCAAGAAATCTGTGTCTTGTTCCAATTTGTTTCCAATTACCACAATGTTGGTTCCAGCTTGATGTAATTCTTCGATTTGTTCAATCGTTGTAATTCCACCACCAACAATAATTGGTAAATCTATCGTTGTCAATTCTTTGATTCGTTCTGCTGGCACAGAAAAACGTGCTCCACTTCCTGCATCTAAATAAAGCAATTGTTTACCTTGTAATTTTCCCGCGATAGCCGTATTGCGAATAATTGTACTATTGTCTCTTGGAATTGGTGTTGTTTGACTCACGTAAGCAACGGATGATTGCGTTCCACCATCAATTAGTAAATAAGCTGTTGGGATAATTTCAAGTTCCATTTCAAAAAGTTCAGCAGCTGACTGAACATGATGTCCAATTAAAAAGTCAGGATTTCTACCAGAAAGTAAACTAAGGTATAGGATTGCATCTGCCTTTTCACTGATTTGCTGTGAGGATCCTGGAAAGATAATTACTGGAATGGATGAGTTGGACTTAATAAAATGAATTGTTGCATTGAATTCTTTTCGGGTTACAGTGCTGCCACCGATAAAGATATAATCCACACCAGCAAATTCTGATTTTTCTAATAATTCAAGTGTGTGCGTTCCATTGTCGCATTTTTCCGGATCGATTAAAACAGCAATCGCGTTTTTTGATTGTTTAAACTGATGTAGAATTGGCTCTTTCATTGAATTAGTATTGGACTATCATTAACAGTGATAACACACCCATCTTGAACAAAGATATTCAATTCTACTTTTAAGTGCGCATCTGGGTTGATTATTCTTCCTTCCCAAATGGAGGATGACTGCTTCTTTAATAATAAATCAGTTTTAAATATGATTTGTTTTCTGCCAGCTAATTTATACAAGGCTTCCTTTGCTGACCAAACTTTTGTCATTTCTAACTCACTATGTATGTCAAAATGTGTTCGCTCGTCGTCAGACAAAAATTTATCTTTTAATAATAGTGCCTTTGGTCGAAGCGGTTCAATATCCAATCCAATTTGAAAATCACGAGAAATGGCCATGCCAACTATTCCAGGAGCATGACTGATGGATATAAAACCTTCGTTCTCGATAAAGGGCGCACCGTGTTCATTATAATGAATGTGAGAAAAACCAAAAAGCTGATGACGCAAAATGCGTGTGGCAACAAATTCTTGTTGGCGATTTAAATGCTTAAATGAAAAAAAACGTTCCGTTTCTTCGGCCGTTAAATGCTGCAAATAATCACGAGGCTCAAAACCATTAAAACGCAATAAATGGATTGAGCAATTTTTTAAGTGTATAGTATCTTGATTAAACGGTGCCAAAATCTTTTTTTACAAAAAAACGAAATTTTATTAACAAAAGTTAGACTTGTATAAAACCGCTGAAAATATGTTAGAAAGGATTTTTAAATAGCGAAATTCGAATTAGTTTTGTTAATGAAAGTTAATAGAGTATTAATTTAATTTTTTTTAACAGACATGTTATGAGATTGATTTTTTCTATATTTACCAGCTTTCTTGCAGCAAAAAGTTTAATAAATAAACTGTACTTATGTTACGAAAACTTAACTTTTTATTAGTAAGTGTCTTGTTGACAGTCTCTTATGGTTTTTCTCAAACTGGTTTGGGATCAATTAAAGGAGTTGTTAAGGATGGAGACACAAAACAACCAATACCATTTTGTAAGGTTGTATTATTTCAAAACGGTAGTATCAAAGGTGGTGCTACGACAGATTTTGATGGGGGATTCCAAATTAACTCAGTAGGAGCAGGTTCTTACGATGTTGAAATTAGGAATGAGGCTGAAGGTTACGTACCAGGTGCGGTAACTGGAGTGATTGTTTCATCTGAAAGAATTACATTCTTAGATGATTTAACAATTTCGAAACCTAAAAACAAGGATAACCCGAAAGAAATTGCCGAGGTGAAGGTTGTTGCCTACCGCGTTCCATTGATTAATAAAGATGGTGGAGCTTCTGGTGCAACGGTTACACGTGAGGATATTTCTCGTTTACCTGTTCGTAATGCTGCGGGCGTTGCCTCTACTGTAGGTGGAGTTAACTCTAACGAAGGTAATGGTGATATCTCAATTCGTGGTTCCCGTTCAGATGCAACCTATTTCTATATAGATGGTATTAAAGTACGTGGTTCTTCTAACTTACCTAAATCAGCGATCGAAGAGGTTTCTGTAATTACAGGAGGTTTGCCAGCGAACTATGGTGATGCTACTGGAGGTATTATCTCCGTAACAACTAGAGGTCCATCTGCTAAATACTTTGGATCTGTGGAAGGTGTAACTTCTGGTTTTTACTTTAATGGTAAAGATGAAAACGGATACGACGGAAAAGTTATTGGTTTAGATAAATATGGTTACAACCTACTTGAAGGGATGTTCTCTGGTCCACTTTGGATGCAAAAAGATTCAACAGGAGCGAAAGTTAAACCGCGTTTAGGATTCTTGGTTTCAGGTAACTTCACTGACGAATTAGATAGTCGTCCATTAGCTGGTGGTTCATACCGTATTAAAAAAGATGTACGCGATGAGTTATTAGCGAATCCATTACGTCCAACATCAACTGGTCAAGGAACATACCACAATGCGAATTTCTTGAGAGCTGATGACTTTGAAAAAGTTGATTGGAGAATGAATGCGCGTAGAACAGTTGTTTCAGGTCAAGGTAAAATTGATGTAAACACTGGTCCATCTATGAACTTAACATTTGGAGGTTCATTGAACTATAGTTCAGGTAATAACTATTCTTATTCAGGTTCATTAATGAATTTCACGAACTTTGGTATTACTAAATCGTTAGACTGGAGAGTATTTGGTCGTTTAACACAACGATTCACAAATGATACTGAAGGAACTGCTTCTAAATTGAAATCATTCGTTTACAACTTAATGGTGGATTATTCGAAATCGAAAAACGATGTTTACGATCCAAACCACAAATACAATATGTTTAACTATGGTCACGTAGGTACATTTACTACAACGCGTTCTCCTAGTTACGAATTCAATACAATTACACAAACGTATGTTCACAATGGTTTTAGAGATGAAGAAGTAGCATTTTCTCCTTCTGAAACGAATGCTGCATTAGCTGCAATCACTACTCAATATTACAATATCTACGCTGGAGATCCAGTAGGACACTACGAAAATTTATTCCAAGTGAATCAAGGTAATGCCTTGAGAAATGGTGACCAACCATCAAGTGTTTACTCTATTTGGAGTAACATTGGTACACCTTACAACTACTTCGGTAAAACAGAAAATGACCAATTACGTGGAACAGGTTCGTTCGCAGTAAACATCGGTGATCACTCTTTGTCTTTCGGATTTGAGTTAGAGCAACGTTGGGATAGAGGTTGGACATCTGGTACACAAACAAATGGAAACACAAATGGTCCAATCGGAATTTGGTCAATTGCTCGTCAGTTAACGAATTTCCATATTGAAGAGTTAGATTTGAACAGTGGTGTAATTACTGATAACGGTTCTTTCAAACAAATTACATATGACCGTTTAAATACTGGTTATGCTTATACTTCAGGAACAGGAGAATATGGTGGTCAAGAAAACAACGATAACCAATCATTCTTTGATTACAACTTAAGAGAATATTTGCAAAATAATATGGGTATCGGTTCTGGTGGTGCTGGTTCAGAATATGTTGACATTGATCAATATGACCCAAGTATCTATACATTCGATATGTTCTCTCCAGATGAGTTGTTGAATTCTGGTAACTCTTTTGTTTCGTATTATGGTTATGATCATACGGGAGAAAAAGTGAAAGGAAACACAGATATCAATAAATACTTCAATGAATATGATGAAAATGGAAACTACAAACGTTTTGTAGGTGCTTTCCAACCAACATATATCGCTGGATATTTAATGGATAAATTTGCATTCAATGATATCGTATTCAACGTTGGTGTTCGTGTTGACGTTTTCGATGCAAACCAACCAGTATTGAAAGATCCTTATTTAGTATACAGTGCGCGCACAGTTGCTGAAGCAAAAGATTTAGTTGCTGGAGATCCAACAAATTACTCTTGGGTAAATATTCCAACTGCAATGGGTGATGATTATACAGTATATGTAAATGATGTAAACAACCCAACAGCAATCAATGGTTTCCGTTTAGGAAATAACTGGTACAACGCAGACGGAATTCAAGTTGATAATCCAAAAGTAATTGAAGGAGCAACTGGTATTCAACCTTGGTTGTTAAACCCAGGACAAGATACGCCAAGTGCAGATGCATTTGAAGATTACAAAGCGCAAGTGAACGTAATGCCTCGTATCGCATTCTCTTTCCCGATTTCTGATGAGGCTTCATTCTTTGCTCACTACGATATCTTAACAAAACGTCCAACTTCAGGTTATCGTTTTGATCCATTTGATTATCAATTCATGCAAAACAGAAGTGCAATCATTGATAACTCAAACTTGAAACCGGAAACAACAGTTGATTATGAGCTTGGTTTCCAACAAGTATTGTCTAAAACATCATCTTTGAAAATTTCAGCGTTCTACCGTGAGCAAAGAAATAACGTTCAATTGATCAATGTTTTTGATGCTTATCCTGCAACATACAAAACATATGGTAACCGTGACTTTGGTACTGTTAAAGGTATGACAATCGCTTACGATATGCGTAGAACAGGAAACTTACGTATGACTGCAGCCTACACTTTACAGTTTGCTGAAGGTACAGGTTCTGATGCAACATCAGCGTCAAGTTTGATCAACGCTGGTTTACCTAACTTACGTAACATCTTCCCATATTCATTTGACCAACGTCATGCGTTTGCAATCACAATGGATTACCGTTATGGTGAAGGAGATGACTACAATGGTCCAGTTATCAAAGATTTCAATTTGTTAGAAAACACAGGTTTGAATATTGTGTCTAATATCTACTCTGGTTCTCCATACTCAGCACAAACGTTTATCACTGATGAAGGTATCGGTAACATGAATGCTGGTTTAAGTGGAACATTAAACGGTTCTCGTTTACCATGGTCTTACCGTTTGGATATGCAATTGGATAGAACATTCGCTTTGAACTTTGGTGGTGAAGATGGTAAAAAGAAAGCAACTTTCTTGAACGTATATGTACGTGTAACAAACTTATTAAACCAATTTAACGTGTTGAACGTTTACCGTGCAACAGGTAACTGGGATGATGATGGTTACTTAGCTGCTCAAGCGAACCAAACGTCTATTCAAAATCAATTGGATGAGCAATCATTCCGTGATTATTATACAATGAAAATTCAAAATCCATTCAATATCAGTTCTCCAAGAACAATTCGTTTGGGTGTTAAATTTGATTTTTAATTCATAAGTAACAGAACATTATGAAAAAGCAACTAATAGCAATTGTACTGGGCGTATCGATGATTTGGTCGAACAGTGCACTTTCGTACCTAGGTCCGAATGACAAAAAAGGAGATGGAGGAGGAAAACCTGTACTGAAAGGTGCAAACTGTGCTCCAGCTACCGCAAAATTAACGATGGAGTTCAATGATGTGAAAGCATTAATTGAACAAGGAGGGAGTATGTTCCAAAACCGTGCAGCTGGTGTTGCATCGTATGAGGTTCCTAAAGGAAGTGGTTTACATATCATTTTCGCTGGTGCGTTATGGATGGGAGGAACAGATGTGAATGGTCAGTTAAAATTAGCGGCCTTGCGTTACCGTGCTGGAAATGATTTCTGGTCTGGTCCCTTAACTGTTACGCCTAATTCTGGGAACTATGATCCTAGAGTACCAGTTGGGGATAATGTAGTACGTGATTTTGGTGAGGCAAATATCGATCCAGACCAATGTATGGCTTACGATAAGTTTTACACGATTCGTAAAGCGGAAGTAGTACGTTATTCAGTTTGGTGGGATGCTTGTGAAGGTCCAAATGCAGATCCAGGAGATTGTGCTGATGCAACGTTACCAACAGAAGATGAATTAAACCGTATCAACAATTGGCCAGCGCACGGTGATGTATCTCGTGGACAGGATTATTATTTAGCTCCTTTTTACGACCGATCTTTAGATGGGGTATATGATCCAACTGATGGAGATACTCCTTGGTACGATGATATTTTAGGTCGTGACGAAATTGAATGTGGTATTGACCGTCGTATTTCATTGTTTGGTGATGAAACAAACTGGTGGGTTTTCAACGATAAAGGAAACATTCACACAGAAACAAATGGTGATCCAATTGGTATGGAGATTCGTGCACAAGCTTTTGCTTTTGCAACGAATGACGAAGTAAATAAAATGACGTTCTACAACTATGAGTTAATCAATAGAGGAACACAAACGTTATACAATACATTCTTCTCTCAGTTCTTAGATGCTGACGTTGGTAACTACGCAGATGATTACGCGGGATGTGATGTATCTAGAGGTTTAGGATATATGTACAACGGTGACTTGAATGATGAGTCAGACGGTGGTAAATTAGGTTACGGTGAAAATCCACCAGCAATTGGGGTTGACTTCTTTGAAGGACCTTACCAAGATGCTGACGGTATTGATAATGTTGGACCGTATGTTGATGGAAGTGGTGTATTACAAACTCCTACCGTATTGTCTGCAATTGCTGGTAACGGTATTGTTTATAAAGGTGTTGGTATCGGATATTCGGATGGTATTATTGATAATGAGCGTTTCGGTATGCGTCGATTCACTTTCTTTACATCTACTGCGAATTTCCCTTATAGTGATCCTACAACAGCTGCACAATACTATAACTTTATGAGTGGTACATGGGCAAATGGTTCAGAAATGGTGTATGGTGGTTTAGGTTACTCTGCATCAACAGGAGGAACGGCAGTAGCATCTGATTATATGTTCCCTGGAGATTCAGATCCATTGTTCTGGGCTACGGCTGGTGAAAACATGGTTGCTCAAGGATTCCCTAACGGATGGGATGAGTCAACAAATAATAACCCTGCTGGTGACCGTCGTTTCGTTCAATCTGCTGGTCCATTTATTTTGAAACCGGGTGCAGTTAACAACATTACTGTAGGTATGGTATACGGACGTGGGTCTGAAGGAACACTTTTAAGTTCTGTAAATGCAATGAAGCGTGCGGATACAAAAGCACAAGCATTATTTGATGCATGTTTTAAAATCATTGATCCGCCTGCAGCTCCTAAATTAACGATTCAAGAGTTAGAAAATGAGTTAATCTTAATGTTAGAAAACCCTGCAACATCAAACAACTATAGAGAGTTGTATGAGCAAGAGGATGAGATTAATATTACAGATCCTACAGTTGATAGATTCTTTAGATTTGAAGGTTACCAAATCTTCCAATTAAAAAGTGAAGATGTATCGATTGCTGATATTTACGATACGGAAAAATCTCGTTTAGTTGCGCAATGTGACATTAAAAATGACATTAGTCGTATCATTAACTTTGAATTTGATGAAGACTTAGGTTATTCAATTCCAGTGGAAAAAGTGGATGGTGAAAACAACGGTATTCAACATACATTCCAAGTAACTGAAGATGAATTTGCATCAGGTGCACGTAAATTGGTGAATCATAAAACATACTATTATATTGCTGTTGCTTATGCATACAACCAATTTAAAGAGTATGATCCAAATGATCCATTGTTATTGGATGGTCAAAAATTACCATACATTTCATCACGTTTAAGTTATGATGGAACTGCTATTAGCTCTGTAGCTGCGATTCCTCATAATCCAATGCCTGAAGCGGATGGTACTTTACAAAATATTGCTTACGGTTCATCTCCACGAATTACACGTTTGGATGGATACGGAAATGGTAACAGAAGTTTAGATTTTACATCAGAAACATTGAATGCAATTTTGAACAATGGATATGTTGAAAATCCAGAGTACGAATACGGTGCTGGTCCAATTGGAATTAAAGTAGTTGACCCATTGAATTTAGCGAATGGATACTTTGAATGTAAATTTAAAGACTATTCTCCTTCAGATAGAAATGGTGCTGATACTGCAAGTTGGGTAATTAACCGATACGATTATAAAGGTGGTACCTTGTTAGAATCAATTGAATCTGAAAGAACAATTGAAAGCAATAACGAACAAATTATTCCACAATGGGGAATCTCAGTTCAAATTGAGCAAGTGTTATACACGGAAACGTCACCAGGAGTTTCGAAATTGAATGTTGCAGACATGATTTCTGCCTCAATTGATTTCGCGGATTCATCTAAACGTTGGTTGTCATTTGTTGAAGATAATGATGCTACGAATTATCCTACAAACTGGATTCGTTCAGGGGATTATGCTTCTGAAGCAGCTGATTGTGATCCTGATGCTCTTCCATGGGGTAATCCATGTAACTATGATGATATAGCAGGACTAGATCCAGATAAGAAATTTGCTAAGATTTTAAATGGTGGAATTGCACCTCATACCTTGGTGGGTTATGAAGCAGATTATATGCCAATGGCATATTACAACTTAACATCTCCTGGTGCTGAAAAGAGCAATGCTTCAATAAGTTTCTTGCCAAGTGTGAATATTGTAATTACGGAAGACCGTTCGTTGTGGACACGCTGTCCAGTAATTGAGTTGGGTAGAGATCAAGTATTGAATGTTGGTGCTGCTAAACCAGGTGAAATGAGAAACAGTCCAAGTGTCGATAAAGATGGAAATGCTGACGGTACTGGTAATGGTATGAGTTGGTTCCCAGGTTATGCTGTAGATTTGGAGTCAGGGGCTCGTTTGTACATGGCATTCGGTGAGAATTCTTTCTTGGGTGCTGAAGGTGGTGCTGATATGGTTTGGAATCCTTCTGATCGTATTGCTGACGCAGTTGGTAATCCATTAATGGGTGGAGTTCAACCAATCTATGTATACTCTTACAAACAGAAAACAATTAATGATTTCTCAAATGGATATGATTTTCCTGCCTATGTGAAAGCGGATGCTGAAACATTAGCTGGAAACCATGTATACCAAAAAATGTTACAAGTAGAAGCCAACACTCCTTCTGCGAAAAGAGAATTGTACGGAAGTTTATCATGGATTGCATTCCCATTGTTAACAGAAGGACAAGACTTAAGAAGTACAGACGTAACTATTAAATTGAGAATCAATAAAGAGTATAAAAACTATGTTGGATCTAATGAAAACAATGGTTTACCAATGTACTCATGGTCAATGGATGATATCTCAACTGTAACAGGTAGTCAAGATCAATTAGCTGAAGCATTGAAATTGATTAACGTTGTTCCGAATCCATACTATGCATTCTCTGAATATGAGCGCACACGTTTGGAAACGAAAGTGAAGGTTACAAATTTACCAGAAAGATGTACTGTTAAAATTTACTCAACTAATGGTAAATTGATCAGAACATTCAAGAAAGATAGTCCGATTACATCTTTGGATTGGGATTTAACAAACCACAAAGGAATTCCGGTTGCTAGTGGGGTGTATCTAATCCATGTTGATGTTCCAGAAGTTGGAGAAGTTATTTTGAAATTCTTCGGTGGTGTAAGACAAGTAGATTTACAAGGTATTTAATCGGAAAAAATTATTTGACTATGAAAAATTCAATGATAAGTTTAAAGAATGTATTCTTCGCTGGAGCTGTTTTGTGCAGCTTCGCGGTGAATGCAGGAAATGAAGACCGAGTAGGTTCTGCTGGAGCTTCATATTTACTTGCAAATCCTTGGGCAAGAAGTTCTGCTTGCGGGGATGCTGGTATTTCTACTGTGAATGGTTTAGAAGCAACTTTCTCGAACATCGCTGGTTTGGCATTCGCTGACAAAACACAAATTAAGTTCAACTACAGTAACTGGATGGGACAAGCTGGTATCGCTTTTAATAGCGTTGGTTTATCTCAACGTATTTCTGAGTCTGATGTAATTGCTGTAAGTGTGCAGTCAATGAATTACGGTCAAGTAGAAATTACAACTGTAGCGAATCCAGAAGGTGGAATTGGTTTCTTTACGCCTCGTGCAAACGTATTCAATATTGGTTACGCACGTTCATTTTCTGCTTCAATCTATGGTGGTATTAACATTAAAGTTATTTCAGAAAGTATTTCGAATTTGAAATCAAATGGAGTAGCAATCGATGCTGGTATCCGCTATGTAACAGGAGAGAAAGATCATATCAAATTTGGTATTGCTTTGAAAAATGTTGGACCAGTTATGCGCTTTAAAGGTGATGGTTTGGCTCAACAAATTTCGTACAATAGCACTGGTGTAATTGCTTCTTTGGAAGAGCGTTCATCTACATTTGAGATGCCTTCTTTACTTGCAATCGGTGGTTCTTATGACTTTATTTTCAATGAAACCAACAAGTTGAATCTTGCTTTAGGTTTCACGGCAAATTCATTTTCGTATGACCAATACCGTTTAGGATTGGATTATGGAATGACACGTGAGAAAATGGCATTTAACTTAAGAGCTGGTTTTGTGTATGAGAAGAATTTGTTCTCTGCGGAAAATCGTTCAAATGCATTGGTTGGACCAACAGCTGGTTTCTCAGTTGATGCATTGGTTGGAAAAAGTAAAAATGCTCTTGGAATTGAGTACACAACTCGTTTCGCTGGAGTATTTGGTGTAATCCACACAATTGGAGCTACAATCAATTTGAAATAAACAAAGAGTTTTATATATTTGTTGAACAAGAGAGTCCTATGGGCTCTCTTGTTTTTGTTTATTATACTGATTAAATCATAGTAAAATGTCACAAATAAATTATTATACTGAAGAAGGGTTGAAAAAATTGAAAGATGAGTTGCATCATATGAAAACGGTGCAGCGTCCTTCTATTTCAGATCAAATTGCTGAAGCGCGTGATAAAGGTGATTTATCAGAGAACGCTGAGTATGATGCAGCAAAAGAAGCGCAAGGCTTATTAGAAATGAAAATTTCTAAAATGGAAGGTATTCTTGCAAATGCTCGATTAATTGATGATTCTAACATTGATACATCTAAAGTTTTCATCTTATCGAAAGTGAAAATCAAAAATGTAACCAATGGTATGGAAATGGAATATATGCTTGTTGCAGAAAATGAAGCTGATTTAAAAGCGAAAAAAATCTCTGTTGAGTCTCCATTTGGAAAAGGTTTACTTGGTAAAAGTCAAGGTGAGATAGCAGATATTCATACACCGAATGGAATCGTACAATTTGAAGTAATGGAAATTTCACGTTAATGAGTTCTATATTTTCTAAGATATTCAAGGGAGAGATTCCTTGTTATAAAGTAGCCGAGAATGAACAGTTCTTGGCTTTTTTGGATAGTATGCCTTTAAAGAAAGGGCATGTATTGGTAATACCTAAAGTGGAAGTGGATTTTATTTTCGATATGGAAGATGCGCTTTTAGGTGACATGATGATTTTCTCCAAAGAAGTGGCCCAAAAAATGAAACGCGTTTTACCGTGTAAAAAGATTGGTGTTACAGTGATTGGTTTGGAAGTTCCGCATGCACACATTCATTTAATTCCAATTGATTCGGTAACCGATATGGATTTTTCCAAGCAAAAACTATCGTTACCAGCTGATGAACAAATGGCTTTGGCTAAACAATTGCTAGAGGCTTAATACAAAATGGATAATTGATTATGAAAGCTTTGTTGCTTATTTTTAGTTTTTGTGTTTCAGTGAGTGCATTATTTGCTACTGAACCATTGAAGATATTGTTTATCGGGAACTCATTCACCCACATGAATGCAATGCCGAAACAATTTGATAAATTGGCAAAATCACTTGATCAAAAAGTGTTGGTAGAAATGGAGGCTAAAAGCAATCATACGCTAAAAATGCACTGTGGTCGTCCCGAATTATTTAAAACAATCAATTCTAAGAAATGGGATTACGTAATCATTCAGCCATTTAGTCGAGAGTTAATATTCGACAAGGATTCAATTAATGAAGCTACAATTCCCTATTTTCAGCAGATAATGGATTCTGTTCGTGCGAATAACGCATGTACAAATATTCTTTTGTATGAAACATGGGGATACAAAAATGGGTTCGCCGAAAGAAATGATACGGATTCTTTTGATGAAATGGCGATGAAAATCGAAAATGGTGTACGCTATATTGCTGATACCTTCGATTTGGCAATCGTACCAGTGGGAATGGTTTGGCGTGAAATTGTAAATAAACATCCCGAAATTAACTTATTTGATGCCGATGAACATCATCCAAGTCCAATCGGTTCGTATCTCGTTGCATCGACATTTTACGCGGCTATTTACAAAAGAAGTTTTGAAGGTGCTCCAACAACTGTATATCCTGCTGAGCAGATGAAAACAATTCACGATGTTACTTATAAATATGTCTTAAGTCATATCGATAATTGTGATCTGCGAAAGAATACGTTTTTTATAACCAAAACTGAGAGTAATCCTACCACCAAGAGATACAAGGTAAGTTGTAAATCGTACTTTAAGGAAGCTGATTCATTGGTTTGGGATTTTGGTGATAAAACGAACTCGAAGTATAAATTCACAACTCATTCATATAAACAACCAGGAACCTACACTATTAAATTAACGGTGAATGATGAATGTGGTGTTCGTGTGTATGAGCAAGATGTATATTTTCCAGCGCCTCCGGTTAAGAAAAAACCAACTCCAAAGAAAAAGCCTTAATTCTATTTATTGATTCGTTTACGAATTGGAATAATGATGTCAAGCATTCGATCGAACCAATTTGTTAATGGTTCAATGTAATAAATCATTACGACAAATAAAGCAATGAACAATCCTGCCCCAATTCCTGCTTCATAAGGATTCAGTGGATTGTGCGTTTTACTGAAAAAGGTTCCAATTCCAATCTTAATTACAGCTCCATACAATAACATCATGTGAATAATGAAAATGGAGAGTGTGTTTTGACCAATGCGAATGAATAGATTTTCCTTAATGGTTACAAGTCGCTCAAAGGTAGAAAGCAAACTTAACACAATGAAAACAACTCCCATAGTTTCATATAACCAGTTGGACAATACCAAATACTCAAAATCCAATCCAATAAAACCTCCCAAAGTATCAACGAAGGTTAAGATTTCCGTTGAATAAAAAGTAAAGGAGAGACCAATCGTCAATAAAAATAAAGGGATGTTCCATTTTGATTTATTGATCCAAACCGAATGTAAAACAACGCCAACACCAGCTCCAAAGAAGGTGTATCCTAGACTTGGTGCCAATGGAAAAAGAGATCTTCCTCCAGGAGCGTGAATCATATTTTGAATGAAATTCGGCCAACCGTAAGGCCAAGGAATTTTTTCACCATCCAATTTTATTTCGCTTAAAGGCGCATAACAACTAAAAATCAACGCACTAATGACAAAGTAATAAACCCATAACGGAATTACTTTGATTAGTTTGTACAAGCCGTACACCAACAATAAACCTAAAATACCGAATGCAATACATTGTAAAATGTGAAAGCTACGTGGATTCAATAAATATCCCCAAAAAAGCAATTCGATTACACGTTTGAATCCTTTGGTAATACGCTTGTTTTCGCGAAACGGTTTTGCATTGGAACCATACAACAAGTAGACGAAAACCATTCCAGTCATTGTAAGGAACATCGGAGAAGTATAGCCGCGTATGATATGCCAAATGTCGTAAACCAAGAAATCTGGGTTTACAAAATGAGGATCCGGACTTCTAAATTGTGCTCCTAAAGTATGGTCAATGAAATGTCCTTCCAGCATTAATAAAATTGCAAAAGAGCGCGCAATATCGATGAAATATAAACGTGGTCGTTTTACTGGTGGAAGTATATTTTCTAGAGCCATTTATTTTAAATTGTGTCCAAAGATAATCAATTGCGGAGTTTCATCAAATCAGAAAATTCAATTAAAAACCTTCACCATTAATCATGATGATCATAGGATTTGGATAGTTTTCAAAATAGAGTTGAGAACCGAATGAAAACAAGCCAGCAGGTAAAGGTTTGTTGGATGTGTACGTAACCTGAATACTGGAATTTGCGGG
Organism: Bacteroidota bacterium; assembly: GCA_039797785.1. Classification (GTDB taxonomy): domain Bacteria; phylum Bacteroidota; class Bacteroidia; order Flavobacteriales_D; family Crocinitomicaceae; genus M0103. The sequence goes on from JBDKHH010000398.1 coordinate 19,538, forward strand.
AATACTCGTTGGACAAGTAATGGTCAAATACGCATTGTCAACACTGTTTTCTTTTAGTGTTAAAACCTCGTTGCTTTTATTCGAGATGGTAATTGTTTTTGAAAAACTAGCGCCCTGTTTGATTGCTTGTAAATCGATGAAGCGTGGTGAAACGGACGTTATAAAGGCCAAACTATCTTCCGTTAAATAATCGACACTTTGAATCTCAATCTTGCGTTCAATCGCCGCTGAACGCGAATAAACAGAATTCTTTTGATCGTGAAAATTATCACTCGTTAATTTATTGGCCGTATATTCTCCAAATGGAACTTGCGTAAAAATAACTTTCCCACCGTTCGGAGCCGTATTCGTTAAGTATGGTTTAAAAACACCATTGTCATAGTGCATCAAATAATTCACAAGCGAACTGATGCGTCGTTTAGTCAAATTCACATTGTAGTCCGTTTTTGCCAATGGACTTGCAAATCCTTTCACTGTGATATTAATTTTCGCTCCTTTTTTCAATTCTTCCAATAAAAGATCCCTAAAAAGATTGAGGTCTTTTACACCTTGATCGACATATTCGATAAAAAAGCTTTCGATATCCTCTTTGGCTTCCTCTGCTTTTTCATTTGCTAAACCAGTTGAATATTCTGTTTGATATTTCTCCAACATCGCACGATATTCGCCATAACCACTAATGTAGTTCACACGTGTTAAGGTATCACGCGATTTCGGGTCAGGACAATCATTGTGAAAATACAAGGTCACAGGAAGACGCTTGTTTAAATCAGCAAGTGTTTCAACAGGTGTAGGCGGAATAATAATTACCGGCGGATGAGCAGAAAAAATATCTGAACAGCACGTTGGGTTTTTACTGTACAAAACACCAATGCGATTACTCGAAAAATAACTAGTGTCTCCAGATTTGAAATAGTAGATATCATTTGCTGGACTATTAAACGGTAAACCAATATTTTGCGGTGCTTCAAATACGGTTGTAAATTGCGAACTGTGAATATCGTAACCTCCAAATCCGTCATGCCAACTGGAAGAGAAGTACAATTGTTTGCTTTTTTCATCCCACCAAGGACTTAATTCATTGTCGATGGAGTTTAAGGTTTTAAGGTTTCTAACTTTTGAATATTGATTTCCATTCTTGATAATCGAATACCATAAATCCATTCCGCCTTCTGTTCCCTCGCGATCTGAAGCAAAGAACAATACTTCATTTCCTTCTAACAAACCAATATTAGGCATCGTCGTGTTGGTTCCTGCTTCGTTTATTATTTCACCTAAAGAGTCAATCATAAACCACTTATTGTCACGATAGGATGCGACCATGATTTTACATTTGTAATTGTAACTTTCGTCCTCACACAAGCTAAAATAGAAACGCGTTCCGTCCAATGAAAAACTTCCATTTCCTGTGTTCAATTTCGCGAAAAACAAATCTTCAATGCGCTTAGACGGTTCAAAAACAGAATCCAATTTGGATGAATACAAACGTGTTCTATAATCGGATGTGTACACTTCTTCTGTGGCGCTTACAGAATCTGCTCGAAGAGATGAAAAATACAATTGACTATTCCAAAGATTGTGACCAAATTCGGAATTCGGCGTATTGACTGTTTCAGGTAA
>JBDKHH010000399.1:0-4907 GCA_039797785.1 Bacteroidota bacterium
TTCGTATTCGTTTTCTTTCAAAACAGAGGTTGCTCATGGCTTCCGTCTAATCGTGTCAAAAACAGTTTCTTAGATCGCGTAATTGTTGTTCCAGTTGATCAAATGGATTACTTGAAATCGAAAGGTTTAACTGAGAAAGACCTTGTTCAAGTATTGAATGATGGTGAGGTGAACTTTTCTGAAAGTAAAAAAGAAGGAAATCCACAAGTCTATTCCATGGAGAAAGAATTTGAAGGAAAAGGAAAATTGAAATTCTATTTTTCATTGCCGAAGGAAAGCTTTATTTCTGAAATTCACTTCTCTGAAAAATCGGCAAACGCAGTTAACAATACAACAGAAGGATTGGGCGAAATCATCCATTTCCCGAAAGACAATGATTTGGTGTTTGTTGATAGTCAAAGTCTACTTAAAAAGGCAGATTTAAAAGATACGAAGCAGATTTTAAAATTGATCAAATTGAATGGAATGATCGATTTTAAAGAAACAAATTTGAAAGCGAGTCCAAAACCGGATCATTTGATTATTTTTAAAGACAGTAAAGGAAGAAGAATAGGAGCTAGAGCCGTATGGTACAAAAACAAGATTGATATTTCATCTTTGGAAGTTTTGAACTAAAGGGGGCTTATTTCGCTATTCAACCAACCTTGTTAATAAATCACTCGTTGGAACAAATTTAACATAGTTTGTTTTTTTATTTTTGAGCATGGAATTTTCAGCAGAACAAATTGCAGGTATTCTTAATGGTGAAATTGTCGGTAACGCACAAGTCACAGTAAACGGATTGGCTAAAATTGAAGAAGGTCACGCAGGTGCTTTGTCATTTTTGTCAAACCCGAAATACGAAGAATATATCTATAAAACAGGATCAAGTGTTTGTATTGTCAACAAAACATTTGAACCAACCAAATCCTTACCGGAAACATTAACCTTGGTAAAGGTAGAAGATGCCTATGCATGTTTTGCGAAGTTGCTGGAAGTATACAGCCAGATGAACAAAAAGCAACCGAAAATTGAGAATCCATCGTATATTTCTGAAAACGCAACAATCGGTGAAGGTTTGTATTTAGGAGCTTTTGCTTACATCGGTGATAATGCAAAAATTGGAAACAATGTTTCGATTTATCCAAATGCTTATATCGGAGAAAATGTTGTGATTGGTGATGGAACGATTGTTCATCCAGGAGCAACGATTTACGCTGAATGCAAAATTGGTACAAATTGTATCATTCATGCAGGAGTAATCATTGGTGCTGATGGATTTGGATTTGCGCCGGATGAAAATGGTGAATACCAAAAAGTTCCGCAAATTGGAAATGTTATTTTAGAAGACAACGTTGAAGTTGGGTCGAATACAACAATCGATCGCGCAACAATGGGTTCAACGATTATTCGCCGTGGTGTGAAAATCGATAACTTGTGTCAAATTGCGCACAATGTTGAGATTGGAAGAAATACAGCAATGGCAGCGCAAGTTGGTATTGCAGGTTCTGCAAAAATTGGTGAACATGTAATGATTGGTGGTCAAGCTGGAATTAGCGGACATCTCCACATTGCTGATGGAACCAAAATCGTTGCCCAATCGGGTATTCCTTCTTCAGTGAAAAAAGCAGATACATTGATGGGGTCTCCAGGAATTCCAATGGACGACTTCAAAAAATCATATTTCGGATTCAGAAAACTTCCGTTTATCTTAACGAAGTTGCAAGAATTGGATAAGAAAATCAAAGAATTAACTAAAGAATAAACATAGATGGCTGAAAAGCAACGCACACTGAAAAGCGCTGTCCATTTACAAGGTGTTGGACTTCATACAGGAGAAAAAGTAAATCTAGAAATTTGCCCCGCTCCAGATAATCATGGTTATAAATTCCAACGAATTGATTTGGAAGGACAACCAATCATTAAAGCAGATTGTGATTTAGTCGTTGCAACAGACCGCGGAACAACTTTGGAGTACAAAGGAGCGCGTGTTTATACTACAGAACATATTTTGGCAGCACTTTACGGTTGTCAAGTTGATAATGCGTTGATCAAATTAGACGGTCCTGAAGTTCCAATTATGGACGGAAGTTCATTGTTGTTCGTGAAAGCGTTTGAAGAAGTTGGTTACGAAGATCAAAATGCTGAAAGAGATTATTTCGAATTAACTGAGAATATTCCTTGGGAAGATGTTGAGAAAGGAATTGAGTTTTTAGCTGTTCCAGATACAAATTACCGCATCACGGTAATGGTTGATTATAAATCGCCAGTATTAGGTACACAGCACGCTTCAATGTATAACATCAATGAATTCAATAAAGAAATTGCTGCTTGTCGTACGTTTGTTTTCTTGCGTGAATTAGAATTCCTTGCAACAAATAACTTGATTAAAGGTGGCGATCTTGACAATGCGATTGTCTTAGTTGACCGCATGGATGTAAGTCAAGAAGAATTGAATCGCTTAGCTAAATTGCTTGGTAAAGAAGATTTGAAAATTTCAATTGACGGAATTGGCGTTTTGAATAGTACGAAATTACAGTACGAAAACGAACCAGCTCGTCACAAATTATTAGATATTGTTGGTGACCTTGCATTGGTAGGTAAACCAATCAAAGCGCATATTTTGGGCGCTCGTCCTGGACACTCTGGAAACGTTCGTTTCGCGAAAGTGTTGAAAGAGCAAATTAAAAAACAAGAGAAAGAAGGCAAAAAGTTCGATTTAACGAAAGAACCGTTGTACAATATCAATGATATTGAGCGCATGCTTCCTCACCGTTTTCCATTCTTAATGGTCGATAAAATCATGGAAATTCAGGAGGAGTCAATCATTGGAGTGAAAAATATTACAATGAATGAGCCAATCTTTACGGGTCACTTCCCTGGGAATCCTGTTTTTCCTGGTGTTTTGCAAATTGAAGCAATGGCGCAAGTGGGTGGTATTTTTGCCTTAAGCAAAGTGGAAGATCCTCATTTGTATTCTACCTATTTCATGAAAATTGATAACGTAAAATTCAAGCAAAAAGTAATCCCAGGAGATACGATTGTATTTGAATTATCTTTACTTTCGCCAATCAGAAGAGGATTGGTTGAGATGGGTGGAAAAGCTTACGTGAACGGTAAAATGGTCATGGAAGCAGAAATGTTGGCACAAGTCATTAAGGATAAAGAATAAGTATGATTAGTAATTTAGCATTGGTATCAGCAGAGGCAACACTTGGTGAAGGTGTTGTGGTTGAAGCGTTTTCAACAATTTACGAAGATGTTATTATTGGTGCTAGAACGAAAATTCATCCAAATGTAACGATCTATCCAGGTACGCGAATAGGTGAAGATTGCGAGGTTTTTCCTGGTGCTGTGATTGGCGTCATTCCACAAGATTTAAAATTTGAAGGTGAATACACAACGGTCGAAATTGGGAACAATACCAAAATTCGCGAGTGTGTTACAATTCATCGAGGTACAAAAGATAAATGGAAAACGAGTATTGGTGACAATTGCTTGTTGATGACGTATGTGCATGTCGCGCATGATTGTCAAATTGGTAACAATGTGATTTTAGCAAGTTACGTAGGTTTATCAGGTCATGTGATCATTGACGATTACGCCATTTTGGAAGGAACAGTTGTTGCGCAGCAATTTGTGCATATTGGAGCACATACATTTATTGGTGGTGCTTCACTTGTTCGAAAAGATGTGCCTCCATATATTAAGGCGGCACGTGAACCACTTACGTTTGCTGGAGTGAATTCAGTTGGTTTAAGAAGAAGAGGATATACTGATGATGAAGTGCGCGACATTGAAGATATCTATCGTTTAATCTACGTTCAAAATAACAATATTTCAAAAGGAATTGCTGCTGTTAAAGAATCAATCAAAGATTCTTCAGTTAGAAAATTAATTTTGGAATTTATCGAATCTTCAGACAAGGGAATTATTCGCGGAATGATCTAATTAGTGATTAGGTCGCTTTGGCAGAATGAATAGTTATTTGCTGAAAGATTTATTGGTTTAAAAAATCTATTACAAAGTGTTTCATAGAGCAGAAGTAGTTGAATTAGAAATCACCGATTATGCATTTGGTGGTCGAGGAATTGCAAAGGTTCCAACAGAAGAAGGATTTTATGTTGTTTTCGTAGATAACACTTTTCCAGGTCAATTAGTACGAGCACGTATTGAGAAAAAACGCAAACGTCACGCTGAAGCTAAATTTTTAGAAGTTGTACGTCGTTCTAAAGATGAAGTTGCTCTTCCTTTTCAAGAAATTTCCGGTGGACCATACATTTATGTTCCGATTGAATTACAAGAAGAATACAAAAAGAAATCTACTTTAGAAGTATTTGGACGAATTGCAAATATGCGCGATTTAGATGCGCGCTTTGATGAGTTTATAGCGTCACCGAATCACTTTTTCTACCGCAATAAAATGGAGTATTCTTTTTCGTGTATCGAACACGATTTGGAAACGAATGAAGAAAAAGACGATGCCTTTGCATTAGGATTTAAACGTCGCGGAACTTGGTGGAAAGTTGAAAGTTTGAATAAACCAAGTGGTTTGTTTGATGAGCAATGGGAAACGATTTTAAAAGATGTGCGCGAGTTTCTTTTTAAAACAGGTTTACCAGCATGGCATCCGCCGAAAAAAGAAGGGTTTTTCCGTCATATCGTTGTGCGTAAATCGTTTGAACAAGATCAATTGTTATTGAACTTAGTTACATCGTCTACAGATATTGATCAATTTGATGTTGAGGCCTTTGCTGAATTTTTAAAAGATAAATTAGGAAATCGTTTAGCCGGATTCCAGCATACCGTAAATGATAATGTTGCGGACCGTGCGAAAATAGAAAATGGTTATTGGAAATTGGTGTATGGACAACCAATTGTGGTTGAGAAATTGTTGAATTTGAACTTTGAAATTTCAATGGAAAGTT
>JBDKHH010000400.1:0-10965 GCA_039797785.1 Bacteroidota bacterium
GCTTTTTTGTAGCTCGCAAGGGCTTTTCCAATTTCTGAATATTGTTTGTGAAGTTTTCCTTTCACCAGGAAATAATGAGCACGAATGGCCGGTGTTTCCTTCGCAACTACTTTTGCCGCGATTTCAAGTTCACTACTCGCTTTATCCAGTTTTGCCTCTGCAAGAAATTTCTCTGCTTTGGTGATATGCGCCAAGGTCTGTGCACTTCCGCAATAGGAAAGGGTTAGTAGTAAGGCAAGAAGTTTATATCGCAGGAAATGATGAAGCATGAATTAGAGTTGTGGTCTCGTATTTTATTTTTCCATAAATATAATAGTATATTTTTTATTGGAAGAGCCGAAAATGATCACAAAAATCAATTCTTACAGGATTCAGATTTAAAGGGTTTAATCCACATTATGTTACGATTGATTATCAGTTCTTTAAACGAAACAATCTATTTCTCCTGAATCAATTCAATTAATTTATTGGTTGATCGTTGCCAAGAATAATTGTCACGAATAAAAGATGTGCCATTTCTTGCAATACGTTCGTACAGGTCTGAATCCGTTAAAAGGGTATTGATGGCATTCAAAAATTCTTCTGCGGTATTGGCAACAAGTATGTGCTCATTGTGAACGGCTTTTATTGCATTGTTCGCCAAAGTGGTTGTTATACAAGGAATTCCAAGCGCCATTGCTTCTAATAATTTGTTTTGCATTCCAGTTCCAATCATCATTGGTGCAATGAATATTTTACCTGAAATATAGGCTTCACGAATATCTTCTGTCCAACCTTGTAAATGGATTTGAGTAGTGTTACGGGCAATTTTCTCAACTGTTGGATGAGGAGTCGCCCCTGAAATTAAACAGCTTAACTGCTTGTTTTTCTTAAGTAATTCGTTCGAAATGTACTCAACCGCTTCGATGTTCGGAGCATAACTTAAGTTTCCAATAAAGACAAGATCATAGGATGGTGATGTTCTTGGGAAATTGAAGAAGCGCTCGTCTATACCATTTGGAATACTGACGATTTCTTTGCGATTGGGGTGAAGAATAAATTCTCGATCTTGATCTGAAATAATCGTCTTATGTTCAAAGTAATCAAAAATCACACGTTCGTAGTTCTTTAAACGCTTAGCTTCCGAACGGAAAACCCATTTTGCATACCAAGGTGCTTTGTCGATCCGACGTTCGATTCCTTTGGAAAGCGCATCCATATAATCAATCGTTTTTGGACAAGCATGATAGTTTTTGATGTATTCTGAAGTTCTAACTAATTGAGAATAAATGTAATTAGGTTGTATTCTCTGAAGTAGCAAATCGACTTTTCTTTTTCCTTTATACGAGAAAAAATAACCTATTTGAAATGGTTTGTTGGAGATGAAACTTAAAAATAAATTGAGGAAAATCGACAGTTTTGTGATTCGAATGATATGGATTTCCTCGCAAAAGTGAGCCAATTGTGTGTAATGTTCAGCAGGAATTTCTTTCTCTGAAACAGCAATCAAAAAGACGTCGAAGGTTTTTGAAAGCTCCGTAATTTGATGATACGCACGCAATTTATCTCCTTTCTCCAAGGGATATGGAAAACGAGAAAGAAGTACGACTAATTTATCTTTATTGCTCATTTGCTTCGTGCGAATTCAAAGATACTTTTTAGTGATTAGATAATAGTGATTAGAAGGTAGAAATTTGATTTTTCATGGATTGCAAAATTTAAATATTTAAATTTTACAATCTTCCCTGTTTGCCGACATGCAGGAAATTTTCAAATCTCTCAAATCTTCAAATAAAGCAATATACTTTCGTGTAATTGCCGTGTTCTCATAAACCGTATTCGCCGTTATGAACGCATTCTGCTCGATTACCTTGCGTTCCTCAGAATGATCAATGTAATGACAAATGGCATCGATCCATTCTTCCGGAGAATCGGCTATCACAATGTCTTTTCCGTGAATACATTCGATACCTTCAGCTCCAATGGTCGTGCTAATAATACATTTCTTAGCTGCCAAACCTTCTATAATCTTTACACGCATTCCACCGCCAGAAAGCAAAGGGACTAACATCAATTCATACGTTTTTTTGAAGGCAATTGCATCATCAACAAATCCATGAACATGAACATTCGGAAATGAACTATTCATTAACCAATCAGGCGTTGATTTTCCAGCGATATGAAACTGTAGTTCCGGCTTACGTTTTAAGATTTCTGGCCAAATTGCTTTTAAAAACCAATCCAATCCTTCTAAGTTCGGAAGCCAATCCAAGGCGCTAATACTGAAAATTGAATTCGGTTCAGGTTCGCGATCTTCGGCTACTAAGTACTTGTCCAAAACCACTCCAGCTGGAACAATCTGAATAGGAACATGCACGTTTAAGTCAATCAATCGTTGTTTGTCTTCATCTGTAATCGCAGCAATTCCATCAGCTTTGTTGTAATACGCAGCTTCAAATGCTCTAAGGCGTTTTCCTAAATGCTTATAGAACCATTTTTTGGCAGGATTTTTCTCGTTCAATGCAAGTCGTTCCCAAATGACGTATTCAATGTTGTGCGTGCGAACCAAAACAGGGCAGGAGCAATGTTCTTTAATTACATCAATGTAATACGCCACGAAAGCACCTTCAACTTGAATGAAATCGTATGTGTTTTGACTAAGAAGTTCAATTAATTTTGATTCAACATCTTTTGAAACAAATCGTTCAACATTGTATGGAATCGATTTGAATAGTATGTTTTTCAGTAACTTAAATGGTGAAATATTCGTGTTAACAAAAACATCGTGTTGGGTTGCCAATGGAAGCATGCAATCTTTCGGCTGTGAATGTTTCGGTGTGTTAATCGCAACCAAATCAATTTCGCAACCATTGTCGTGCAATCCCTTTGTGATGTTGTAAATTCCAATTGATCCTCCGTCCGTTGGTGGAAACGGAACACGATATGTTAACTGTAAAACTTTCACGAAATTAGTTCAAGTGTTTTTTTACCGCTTCAAACACTGTTTCTGGCGATAAATCTTTCATGCAAGAAGCGCCATGCTTACATTTTCCTGCGAAATAACACTCACAAGGCTTGCTCGGTGAAACAATTTCGCCACGTCCGTACAATTCAAATTCATACGGATTGAAAATATTATTCATCAACACCGTTTGTTTTTGCAATGCGACCGAAATATGCATGGCCATCGTTACTTGTGTAACAACCAAATCCATTTGATACGTCAAATTGATAAACATCGGCAAACTAAAATGCCCTAAATATGTTGCATTCGTAGCTTTTGCTAAGGATTCATTTTTGCTGTGTTCTTGTTCTCCGCCCAATAAAACTGGTTCGTAACCTGCTTGTTGCAACAATTGAATTAAGGTAACCCAGTTTTCATCTGGCCACAAACGCGTTGTCCAACGATCGCCGCAACCAGTATTCAAACCAATCAATTTCTTTGAACGATTCAAATTCCACTGAAAACCTTTGTCTTCATGGTTATCAAACACATATTCTTCACCTTCAAAGTTCCAACCAACCATTTCAAAGATTTCTTTGACATAGGATTTTGTATTGGCTTTGCTAACCGTGTCGAACAGTCCTGTTGTGTATTTATGGATTGCCAAGTCATTCATTGGATACGCTACGCCATCTTTCAATGTATAGCCAAATTTTTGTTTTGAATCCAATTGCAATGCTAAAGCACAAGCGTCTTTGTCTTTATCGAGATTAAAGACAATATCGAATTTGCACTGTTGTAAATAAAGAACAGAAGCAAAATCGTATTTCAGTATTTCGTTGATTTCCGAAGCAGGTAAAATAGATGGAGTTTGTGTCAACCAAGTAATTTTACAATTCGGATATTCTTTTCTGATTTTTCTTAAAAGTGGAGTCGTACGGATTACGTCGCCAATTGCACCCAATTTGATAATAAGAATGCGTGTTTCAATGGCTTGGTAACTTGGACAATCAGGACAATGAACACCTGATTTTTTGTGAGGAGCACAGGGTAGATCGCCTTTGAAAAATATACAATCCGTTTTAATTCCTGCTATTCCAATCGTTTCCATACTTGTTTTTGTCTTCTAATTGTTGCGTAAAAGTAGCATTTTCTTCAAATTTCTCGTGGTTAGAATGAAGAAAGTACTGTTACATTATTTTCGTTTAAAAAATCTTCTCCATGCATCTTTGTCAAAAACAGGTGCATCATTTGCAGCAGCCCGCATCAAAATGAAGGCAATTGGAGTTAATACAAATGATGCAAACCACATCCCAACATATGGAGAAACTACTTGAGAGCTCGCGAGACTGTCACCAATACTGATCAATACAAAATAAACCATGAACAATAAAGCGGCAATTACAACCGGTGCTCCAAATCCACCTTTACGCACAATCGCTCCCAATGGCGCACCAATAAAGAACAAAACGATTATTGCATAGGTAAGAGCGAATTTTCGATGAAATTCAATCCAATAACCATTAATATCGGTTTCAATGCTTGCCATGTATGCTTTTTGCCCATCTAAATTTTGATTTTTTCGACGCAATTTGGATTGAGCTAAAATTATTGCTTTATATTTTTCGGAATCAGGAAGTTTATTAAATTCGATTGTTTCCGGACGAATCGTGTCCATGTCTGGCAGACCAGAATGATTCAGTGAATCAATGGGTTTGTAAGTGTATGCTTGAAAATACGCATGATCATTTTTTAAACTTTGCAAGAAATTTAAAGTAATCGTTCGACCTTGCCTTTTCACAGAATCTATTTCATTGTAAATTTGAAAAACGTTCAACATTTCGTGTTTATCGGCAAATAATTCATCTTGCGAACGTTTCAAAGAAAAGCCTGATAAATCAATTTTATACGTTGCTTTTTCAAAATTCGAACGACGAGAAGGACGATTGTTGTTTTGACTTCGATGCAATTGTCCGTTTGGTAAAAATGTTGGTGATTGTGGGGCTAATTCTTCAGAAACATAGCCTTCATTCAATTCAAAAAAGAGGTATTTTCCATTTTCTGATTTATAAATTTTCCCATCATTCGCGCGAATTGTTTTAATTTCCTTCGGATCTGTATGGTCATGGATTAAAATTCCTTTGAATGAACTTTCGGTTCCTTCTTCGACTTTTATTGCATATCCATCCAATTCTTTGCTATAAACACCTGGCGTTAACAAAGCAGAAATCTTTGTGTTTTGAATATCGTAGATTAATGAATGCCATTTTAAATTGGCAACTGGAATAACATAATTGGCAAAATAGAAGGTGAAACAAGCGATTCCAATCACAACAAAGGTGAGAGGACGCATGATTCGATAGAGTGATAAGCCACTTGATTTTAAAGCCGTTAACTCATTGTTTTCAGCGAGATTACCAATGGTCATTATTGAAGAAAGTAAAATTGCCAATGGAAGCGCCAAAGGAATCAAACTTGCAGAAACATAGAAAAGTAATTCTAAAATCACAAAGGAATCAATCCCTTTTCCCATTAAATCATCAATGTATTTCCAAAGAAATTGCATGATTAAGATGAACATGGAAATTGCTAGGGTCACAAAGAATGGCCCTACAAAAGATCGAATACTAAAAACGTACAGACGTTTCAATGGATTTTACTTAAGATGCTTACAAAATTAGCTAAATAACGTTGAAGAGGACGTTTTTATTCAATTTGATGCAAAAAAACACAAAACAGATAAGAAATAAGGTTGTTACTTATGCACCTAATACACGACGTAATTCGCCAACTTGCTGTTCCCAAAGCATTTGAGATTCTTCAACCTCGTCTTCCTCAGCAAAATCAACAACGCGCATAACGACTGTTTTCGTCATTGGGTCAACTTCAAAACTCATTTCAAAGAAATATTCGTTGTCGTCTTCTTCATCTTCCAACCACTTGAATTTTGCTTTTGTTCCCGATTTTTTGGATAATAAACGTGCTTTTTCTTCACTTCCATCCCATATAAATGTAAAAATATCGTCCTTAATATTTACATCATCCGCAAACCATTCGCTCAACCCGCTAGGCGTACACAACATACTTTCTAGCACCTTTGGAGATGTTTTAAGAAGGTATTCTAATTCATATTTTACTTTTTCAGTCATAGTAGTCGTCAAATTTGTATTAACTTCGCAACTTTAATGCGCAATTTACACATTTCTTTTCAATGGCTTTAGTACACTCATTTGAAAAAAACGGGAATATCCTGTTCAAATACCGCGGTCAAATACCGGTGATTTTGTTTTTAATGTCGGTTCCGGCTATTTATTTTACTGATTATCAATTGTTTGATAAGAATGAACAATTGGATTTGATTCTGTTGATAACTTGTGCAGTTTTTTCCTTTGCTGGTCAGGCAATTAGAGCGATTGCGATCGGTACGAGTAACAAACATACATCAGGTAGAAATACGAAAGAACAAGTAGCTGATGCATTGAATACCAAAGGAATCTATTCAACGGTTCGTCATCCATTGTATTTAGGGAATTATTTCATGTGGATTGGTATCGTAATGTTTACATACAACATCTGGTTCGTTTTGGTAGTTTCATTTATGTTCTGGTTGTATTATGAGCGCATTATGTTTGCTGAAGAGCGTTTCTTAGAGCGTAAATTTGGTCAAGATTACGTGGATTGGTCGATGAAAGTTCCTGCTTTTTGGCCAAGTATGAAAAATCACATTAAAACGGAAATTCCATTCTCAATGAAAACAATTTTGAGAAGAGAATACTCTGGTGTAACAGCAACAATCATTGGATTTGTATTCGTAGCATTCTTGCGCGATTGGTTCACAACAGGAGAGCCGCATTACAAAGTTTCTTACGGAATCGTTTTAGGAATTGGTTTAGCAATTTCATTGATTCTACGCACATTGAAACACAATACGAAAGTGTTGTTCGAAGCAGATCGTTCGTAAGCGAAAGTTTTACTACAGTTCGTAAACCGTTTTAGCTTGGTAATCAAATGATTTCTAGGTGGAAATAGGTATTTCTCGTTGTATTCTTTTTAAAAAAATGGTAGGTTTGTGGTCAACAATTCGACTTCATGAAACCATTTTCTATTGCTACTCTGGCGTTTTGCCTCTTGTCACATCTTGCTTTTTCTCAGAGTGTTCATCAAAAGGACTTGGAGTATTACAATTCTCTTGGGAATGCAACTGCGGATTATTACGAAAGTCTTCCCTTTGATTCAAGCACCGTAACAGAAAAAGTTGGAACGTGTAATTTGGATAAAATGGTCTACGGCTGGCATCCGTATTGGGTTGGAAATGTCTATCAAAATTACGATTGGAACCTCTTAAGTCATCTTTCCTTTTTTAGCTATGAAGTCAATTATTTGAATGGAAATGCAATTTCTACACATGGATTTTCAACTTCAGCGGCTGTTGATGCAGCTTTAGCATCAGGATCTACAAAAGTGACTTTGTGTGTCACGCTGTTCGCGAATCACGCCAGTTTTCTAACGAATGCCACAGCAAAACAAACGCTGATTACCAATTTAATATCAACGATTAGTTCACGCGGTGCAGATGGTGTAAACATTGACTTTGAAGGTTTACCATCTTCACAAGCGACGAATTTTGCCAATTTCATGGTGGATTTAGCGAATCAAATGCATGCGGCAATTCCTGGGTCGGAAGTAAGCACTGTTTTGTATTCTGTTGATTGGAACTCCGTTTTCAATTTTTCGATCATGGAGCCAGAAGTGGATTACTACATCATTATGGGCTACGATTACTATTATTCGGGAAGTTCAACTGCTGGACCAAACGATCCCTTGTATCAATTCGGAACAAGTTACAATTACACGCTTTCACGCTCAATCACTGATTATTTAGAGGCTGGTTGTTTGAAAAGCAAGCTGATTTTAGGTTTGCCGTATTACGGACGTGAGTGGTCAACATCAACTTTGTCAGTTCCTTCTGGCGTAACAGCTACAGGAGTTTCCAGAACTTACAACTATGTTCGAAACAATTCAACTGGATTTTATTCCACGGTGAATCATTCCTTTGAAAATGACAGTCAGACCGATATGTATTTGTTCATGAATGGAGCAACGCCGAAACAATGTTTTATTACGGAAGAAAATGCGTTTCGTGAGCGTTTGCAGCACGTATTAAATTCTGGAATCGGTGGAATAGGGATTTGGGCCTTGGGTTACGATGACGGTTACACGGAATTTTGGGATGCCATCAATGAAAAGTTGACGGATTGCTATGAAGATCCTTGCTCTGGAACGATTCACGATTTCGGAGGTGCAACGAAGAATTATTACAACAACGAAGATTATACCTGGACAATCGCCCCACCAAATGCTAGTTCACTGGATATTTCGTTCTCAAGTTTTGATATTGAAACGAATTACGATTTCCTCTACATTTATGATGGAAATTCAACTGCGGCACCTCAATTAGCTGGAAGTCCATTCACTGGAACTGTTTCACCAGGAACATTTTCAACAACGTCAGGAGCTGTTACCTTTCGTTTTACGTCTGATTTATCCACGGTGAAACCAGGATTTAATGCAACGTATACCTGCAATCAAGACGATGTTCAGCCAACGACTTCTATTAGCAATTCAGGAACATGGCAAACGACGAATTACACCGTAAATTATACAGATTCGGACAATACTGCTGTTCAAAAAGCATTTAGTTTAGCCACAGATGACGATGGAACTCAGCGATCTGGAAATAGAAACTTGGGGTATTTATACGAAGACTTTTTAAGTATTTTGAGTAATCAATGGACAACAGGATTGGGAACGTGGGCGCTGGCTTCTGGAGCGGTAAATCAAAGTTCCGAAATCGAAGCGAATTCTGCCTGTAATGCAACGCTAAATCAAACGTCAACAGTTGTGTATCATTTCAAAGGAACGCTTGGAGGAACAGGAACGAATCGTAGAGCTGGAATTCATTTCTATTGCAGTGATGCGTCTTTACCGAATCGCGGGAATTCCTATTTGGTGTATTGGCGTGTTGATACCGATAAATGTCAAATCTACCGTTCGACGAATGATAATTTGGTCTTACAAACCAACGATGATGTGGTGATTGACCCGAATGTTGAGTATGATTTCAAAGTGATGTATTCTCCAACAACTGGACTCGTTCAAGCATTCGTGGATGAAGTTTTGGTTTCGAGTTGGATCGATCCAAGTCCTTTGACTTCAGGAAATGCTGTTTCTTTCCGCAGTGGAAATGCAACATTCAAAGTAGATGATGTTAGAACGTATGTGGAGCGTTCCGCAAGTCAAACGATAACGATTGGTTCACCTGCTTCAATGATTCGTTACCAGAATCCAAGTCCTGCTACTCCAAGTGCAGAGCTTTTTTCATTGGTAATTGACAATGCGTCGAATTTCTCACCTGTTTCAAGTGAATTCTACAACGTCGATTGGACAACACCTTCAGTAGTTACTGTAAATGATGGATTGGCAGCAGATGTGGCAGTATTCGTGACGCCGACAGAAATCAGTGCCAATTGGACAACAAGTTCAGATACGCATTCTGGAATTTCAACCTACGAAATGGCGGTAGGAACGACTAGTGGTGCACAAGATGTTGTTCCGTTTACACCTATGGGAACACAGACGCTTGGAACCATCAATGGCTTATCCTTGACACTCGGGCAAATCTATTACATTACCGTTCGCACAACAAATGGAGCAGGATTAACAAATGTTGCAACGTCCAATGGTCAGCAGTTACAAGCCGCAACGGTTCCACCTCTCGCTAGTTTTACGCTTTCCGATTTCACCGTTTGTGCAGGTGATTCCGTTCAGATCATCAACACGTCGCAAGATGCGAGTTCGTATGTGTGGACAGCAACGAATGGAACCATAAGCGATCCAACGGCGCAGCATCCGTATTTTGTCCCAACAACCACAGGATCGTGCCAATTGACATTAACAGCAACAAATTCCGCTGGTAACAATACAAGTTCACAAACGGTCAATGTTGTCGTTTATCCAGGTCCAACAGCTTCCGCGACGCCAGACGCAACAGATTTAAGTTTACCGAATGCGGTAGCGTTATTTGCCAATACCAGTCAAAATGCCACAAGTTATCAATGGAATTTTGGCGATGGAGAAAGTTCAACGGACGTCAATCCTTGGCATCAATTCACAACAGCAGGAACGTATACGGTCAGTTTAATCGCGCTTTCAGATGGTTGTTCGAATGATACAACGTATTTCACCATCAATGTTGGGAACGCAGGAATAGGCGAGGGAACAGGCGCTTCCATTTTGGTTTATCCTTCTCCCTTTGGTTCTTCGTTTAAAGTTCTAGTACCGCGGCACCTCGAGAGCCTCGGCGACCGCAGTTTAGTACTCGTCGATTTGACAGGAAAAGTGATTTTGGAACAAAAAGTAGAGCAGGAAGACCTTGTTTTGGTAGAAGTTCCGAAGCAGTTGGCAAGAGGCGTTTACGTTCTTAAACTACAAATTGGCGATGAAATTCATGTGATTCGCTTAATTCACGAATCCTTTTAAGCTTGTTTTTCAAAGAATTAGCAGAAAAGGTAAAAGTTTCTTTTGAGAAAAATTGATAAAGAAAAAATAACTGTTATATTTGCACCCGCAAAACCAATGTAATGGCGAGGTAGCTCAGTTGGTTAGAGCGCAGGATTCATAACCCTGAGGTCGAGAGTTCAAATCTCTCTCTCGCTACAAAGGAAAGCCCAGTTGAAAGACTGGGCTTTTTTTATGCTTTGTAGTGACAGGTCGCGACCTGTCATTACGCATCAGTTTAACAATTTTCGCAGGATTCATATCCGTCAGCTGACGGACGAGAGTTCATCAGTCAGCTGACTGACTCTCTCGCTACAAAGGAAAGCCCAGTTGAAAGACTGGGCTTTTTTGTTATTATGATCTTCTTTCTTTTTTGCTTGATCAAAAAAGAAACAAAAAAATCAAGGCTGTGAAAACCTTCCTCGAAAAGCTACGCCTTCTTCCGTATGCTCACCCCAAACTCCTCCCGCAAGGGCGGTTCGTCA
>JBDKHH010000401.1:0-8363 GCA_039797785.1 Bacteroidota bacterium
ACAAAAAGAAATCAAAATAAAAACCTATAAAAACAAATATCCCAGTAAACACGTGTTTACTGGGATATAATTAGTTATTTTAGTCTTTAATAATCTGTATCGTTTATTTAGGACTAGTCAATCAATTTATTTTTTGATAATTAATTTACGTAAATCAGTTGATCCTAAGCGCACGAAGTAAATTCCTTCAGCAAGCGCATTTAAACTCAAATCTGTTGTTCCTACTCCAATCGTTCCAGATTGAATTAATTGTCCATCAATCGTAATCAACTCATACGAAACAGCTGCATTTGAACCATTCGCAATTGTTACTTTTTCTTTTGCTGGATTTGGATAAAGGGCCACATTTTGAAGTGTCGCTTCTTCAATTCCTAATGCAAGGTTATCATTCGCATAAATACCATCTGAAAGAACTGAGAAATCTGCTCCAATTACCACTTCGTTACCAATCACTGTTATTGCGTGATCGTTTAATTGTGGAATGTATGGAACATCCAAACGAATGTAATAGTTTCCGCTTGGGATAGAAGTAAATTGGTAATTACCAGTCGCGTCTGTGTATGTAAATGCAACCACTTCATTTGAAGCATTGAACAACTTCACTAACGCATTTTCAAATCCAACTGTTGGTGATTTTAAATACGTCGTATCAATAATCACATTCCCTGCGATTACACCAGAACCGCTTAAAACATTTAAGGTATTTGAATTGATATTCCCACTGTTTAGGAAACAAGGTAAACCAATTGCATCAGCCGTTGACCAAGTATCTCCTGCTGTGTAATACAATGGAGCAACTCCTGGAAACAACGCAGGATCCGGAGTAAATCGCACATGGTACATTCCAGTTTGCAAACTATCTGCTAAATAAGTTCCGTTAGAAACAGTTAATGTTTGAACCGGTTGAGCAAGAAGCGTATCTCCAACAAAATTAAAGACTTCTAAAATCCCTTCAGCTGGTGAACCATTTACAGTTAACAAACCATTGATATCATTGAACGATTCTTGTTCATCTAAGAAAATAGCAGAATCAAATACGTTGTCTGAAACATCTGCAATCACTAATTTAATGTGATAAGAAGCACCAGTTTGCGCAAAGAATTTTGCTTCAAAAGGCGTTGTATACGCATCAAAAACAAAACTTCCTGCATTTGGACCTCCCAAGTTATCAATATAGTACTGCGAATTCACAGCTTGATTTACAGAATTGATTTCTACCGGCGTTGTTGTTCCAGGAAGAAAAGCAATATTTGCATACGCACCACTATTCTCAGAAACCAAGAATAAAAAACGATCGGTAAATGACGTATTCGCATATTCAGGATACTCCTCTGACGCTAAAACATACGTAAAACGAATTGTATCTGACAAAGTCGGTGTAAAATCAAATTCAACAACACACGCGTCATAATTTGTTGGAAATTGACCAGCATTTGCTCCAAATTGTGCAATGTCAGCATCTCCACTTGTTCCAAAACCAGTTGAATTAAAAACTCCGCTTGGTTGTTGCGAACCAGAAACGACTCCAGTAGATAAAACTAAACCGCTATTCAATCCCAAAATCCCTCCGTTTTCAAAGCGACCAACTTGAATCGGCACTGCCAATAATTGAACATTCGAAACACCATCACATTGAACACCAAAAATATTGGCAATCATCATGTCAAGGTTATTAACTTGGGTAAACTGAATGGTTTGAGCAAAACTGAAACTTGTTGTCAGACAAGCAATTGCTAGTGAAAATTTCTTAAATAGATTCATAGTAGTTTGTTTTATACATTCCTAGACGCAGCAAATTAATTTTCCGTTGCGTCGAAGGATTTTTAATGGTGAATGTTTCAACTAATAATACCAAAACAAGAAAAAACATATCATCCGATAAACGTATAAGTCACTGTAAATTAATGAATCTCGTGTTTATGATCTTTTTTTGTCATGGTTTTTATTCAAAAACACACGCCAAAAAATATTTACTCGTAATAGCCATATCACTGGATTTCATCCAGCGATATGGCTATTTAACCCCTTCAGGGTTCAACCTTGAAAAACTTATATCAAACAACTAACCCTGAAAGGGTTGAATAATTTTACTTAAAAAATGATTCCCTATCAATAACAACCCTGAAGGGGTTGAATAAATCAAAAATCACTGTTCTGATAGCCTATTTACTTTACAAAAACTTGATTCATCAAGGTCACAACTCCAATGCCTAGAATTACTCCTAAAACGATTTTCTTGAAAAGGGTTTCTGAAATTTTTTCTAGAATCAATTTTCCGATATACGTTCCAACAACACTCACGACTATTAAAATAAGAACATAACCTAAATCGTGATAATGTATAAAACCATTGGAGAAATAAACCATACCTCGACTTAAATCGACACCAAAATCGATAAACGCTGAAGTGGCAATAAACACATCCTTTTGCAGATTAAACGCAGCCAACGTCATTCCTCTGATTGCTCCACCTGTTCCAAACAATCCAGCTACGAAACCTGAAATCGTTCCTCCGACAACTGAATTAAAGTTTGTGGGACGAATTTCAATTTTCTGAAAAAGCAAGAATAGCAAACTAAAAAAGATCAAGAATATAGCCAATCCGATTTCGAGTAGATGATTATCCAAATACTTACTCAATAGCGCTCCTAGACTCACAAAGATTACCGCAGGAACTCCAAGATAGAGCACTATTTTCCAGTTAACTCCTTTCCTAAAAAGTACGATTTTAGAGATGTTACTAAAGATATGAAATACAGCTGTAATGCCTAATACCGAATGAAAATCGAAGAAATAAGCAGCTATTGGCACGAAAAATACCGAAGAACCAAAACCACTTATGGTTCCAATGATTTCTGCAATTAGTGCAAGAAAAACGAATAAAATTAGCTCGTAAGTTTCCAACTACTTTAGTTTGATAATCTAAAAAGATTATGTATTTCACCTAAAGTTACTTAAAATTTGCTCAATAAACATAGGTATAGACTGCTGAACTTCTTAATTTGCCCTTCAAGAAAAATTGACTTGTTTTAACTGTTCCATTGTCAAAATAATCTGATGTTCGTTTGAAATCAAATTCACCGTTTGCTTTTGAATATTGTTCAAGTACTTTATTCCCGTTTAGATCGTAAGCAAAATCACGCGAATTATTCAATTTCTTTTTCTCTCCGCTGTAATGGGTGATTTTTAGCACATTTTTTTGCGCGTCTCGCTGGGTCACACGTAAACTTCGTAATTTGTCCTTCACATAAGAATATTCTTCTAACGTAAATAAATCAGGAATGTAAATATCTTTTCTAACACCATAAACTTTCCCTTTTCTATACGAATAGTGGATTGTTTCATTTTGATTGTATTCCACTTTTGACACTAAAATTGTATCATTATGAAAAATTTCTTGCAATAAACGAATAGAATCTTTTGAAAAGGTTTCTTTGATAAGTTGAATGTTCCCATTTCTGATTGTACGCGTGTATATTGCATAGGAACCATCTGCACTTTCATCCTTAAATTCACATTTACTAGAAATCATTTCGTTCTTACTCGCCATTAGTGCTTCACCTTCAGGTCTGCAAGAGTAATTCCAAGATTGTTTAAGCTTATTGTTTTTATAAAAATCACTTCTAGTAAGCGTTTGATCTTCATTGAATTCGTATTTCATTTCATAGTGATCACCTTTATAGAAGAGCTTTGCATTGGATATTTGATTGCCATTAAAGGTGTTTTCAATTTTTGTCTTCAGTTTTCCTTCTTCCCAATTTTCCTCGAGAAGCATTTTTCCTTGTTCGTTGTAGGTTCTTTTTAATACACTCGTTTTGCCGTGATCAACAATTTCTCTATTTATTTCCAACGAGTCATTCAAATAGGTACTTGTTCGCTCAAAATTATCATTCTTGGAATGAATTAGCCTTCCTTGCGCATTGTATTCAATACTCGTTGTCGATTCTTTTCCCTTGTAGGTGCGTGTTAAATTAACTTGTTTAACGCCTAATTCTTTTCGGTCTTTTGCTGTTTGAAGTCCTTCAATTGATTCAGAATAATCGTCATTGAACCACGAACTCGGCCCCGTTTTTTGACCATTTTTAAAATAATAGAGCACACTCCAATAACTTTGAGAACTAGCAGAAAGTGCTATAAAAAGGCTGAAAAGAATTGTAAAGATGTTGGTTTTCATAAAATCTTGGTTTGGACATATAAGTCATCCAGATATGAAATGTTACACTATTTAGTTAGTTAATTTGTTGAGAAACTACTTAACAATTTGAACAAATAACAAACTACAAGATTGAAATAGCATTTTTAGAATGTCTATTAACACAGACGTTCACATCGAAAAACAACTGATTTTAAACAAAATTCAATACAGGAAAAGAGTGACTTTTTACTTCACCTCTACTGCATTCTTTACCTTTTCATTTGTCAAAGCAAGATCCAATACTTCGTGCATGTGACTCACAAAATGGAAGGTTAAGCCTTTCAAATAATCTTGTTTGATTTCGTCAATGTCTTTTCGGTTTTTATCGCACAGAATAATTTCCTTGATTCCAGCGCGTTTGGCTGCAAGAATTTTTTCCTTGATTCCACCAACTGGCAACACATCTCCACGCAAGGTAATTTCACCAGTCATTGCCAAATTTTTCTTCACGCGACGCTGCGTAAACAAGGACGCTAAAGACGTTAACATGGTAATACCAGCGCTTGGGCCATCTTTTGGCGTTGCACCTTCTGGAACATGAATATGTACGTTGTGATTATCGAATGCTTCTTGGTTCAAATTCAACCAACTGCTGTGTGCTTTCAAAAATTCTAAGGCAATGATTGCTGATTCTTTCATCACATCACCTAAATTTCCAGTCAAGGTCAATTTACCTTTTCCTTTTGTAATCGATGATTCAATGAATAAAATGTCTCCTCCAACACTTGTCCAAGCTAAACCTGTTACAACACCAGCGACTTCATTGTTCTCATATTTTGTGCGGCCACGACCAGCTCCTAACACCGTGAATAAATCTTCCAGTGAAATTTTCGCTGTGAACTCTTCCTCCATCGCAATTTGACGTGCACGGTTACGAACAATTTTCGCTACCATTTTATCCAAACCACGCACTCCTGATTCGTTCGTATATTCTTCGATTAATTTCTCCAAGACTTTTTTATCGATGGAAATATCTTTCTTCGTAATACCGTGTTCTTCGATTTGTTTTGGCAATAAGTGACGTTTCGCAATTTCAATTTTCTCTTCAATTGTATAACCATTCACTTCGATGATTTCCATACGATCGCGCAATGGACCTTGAACTGTCGACAAGTTGTTCGCTGTTGCAATGAACATCACACGCGACAAATCAAATTCTGTTTCGACGTAATTATCGTAAAACGCACTGTTTTGCTCAGGATCTAACACTTCTAATAAAGCTGAAGATGGATCACCGTGATTGCTTCTTCCCAATTTATCAATTTCGTCTAAGACAAATACGGGATTGGAAATTTCTGCTTTTTTAATGTTTTGAATCACACGTCCTGGCATTGCACCAATGTAGGTTTTACGGTGTCCACGAATTTCAGATTCATCGTGTAATCCACCCAACGACATGCGAATGTATTTTCTTCCCAACGCTTCTGCAATGGATTTCCCTAAAGAAGTTTTACCAACTCCAGGAGGTCCGTAAAAACACAAGATTGGCGATTTCATGTTGCCTTTCAATTTCAAGACAGCCAAATATTCTAAAATTCGTTTCTTAACTGATTCCAATCCGTAATGATCGCGTTCCAAGATTTTCTCGGCACGTTTCAAATCCAAATTGTCGGTTGAATATTCTCCCCAAGGTAAATCCAACAGCAAGTCCAAATAATTCATTTGCACCGTGTATTCAGCTCCTTGTGGATTCATGCGTTGCAATTTGTCCAATTCCTTGTAGAACAATTTAGAAACACGCTCATCCCATTTTTTCGATTCTGCACGAATTGCTAATTCACGCACATCTTGTTCTTGTGGATTGTCACCCAATTCATCTTGAATCGTACGCATTTGTTGATGCAAGAAGTATTCGCGTTGTTGGCGATCCATGTCTTTGCGCACTTTCGATTGAATTTCGTTGCGCATTTCCAACATTTGAACTTCTAAAGTCAAATGCTCCAAAACCATCATTACACGTTTCTTCATGTCCAATTCTTCCAACATTTCTTGTTTTTTAGAAACGTCAGCGTTCATATTCGATGAAATGAAATTCACCAAGAACGTTGGACTATCAATATTTCCAATGGCAAACGATGCTTCAGAAGGAATGTTTGGACTATCGCGAATGATTTGAAGTGCCAAATCCTTGATTGTTTTGAACAAAACTTCCATTTCCTTGCTCTTTTTATCAAAGGCCTTTTCTTTCAGCATTTTGACATTTGCTCGCATGTAAGGTTCTGTCTGAGTCGGTTGAACGATCTCAAAACGACGTTTTCCTTGGATAATTACAGTTGAACTACCATCTGGCATTTTCAACATACGAACGATTTGTGCAACCGTTCCAGAGGTATGTAAATCAGCAAATTCAGGTGATTCTTCTTCCTGATTCTTTTGAGAAACAACACCAATAATCTTGTTTCCTTTGTTTGCTTCTTGAATTAACTTAATTGAT
The DNA here is from genome assembly GCA_039797785.1 of Bacteroidota bacterium. GTDB lineage: Bacteria > Bacteroidota > Bacteroidia > Flavobacteriales_D > Crocinitomicaceae > M0103. The sequence continues at coordinate 6,630 of JBDKHH010000401.1, forward strand.
TTATCGCGGCCAACCGTAATTGGAATCACAACGCCTGGAAAAAGTACGTTGTTACGCAAAGGTAAAATCGCTAAATCTTCAGGAAATTCCTGTTTGTTCATGTTCTCTTCTTCCTCTGCCGTAATTAGTGGAATAAATTCCGCGTCATTGTCCATGCTTCCTGAAAATTGAAAAAAACTGTTGTCAAAAATATCACTCATAGTATTGTCTTCGTAAATGTGCTGAGAAGTTGTTTGATGAAAAGCTCCTCATGTTGTAAGTCAAAGTGTCAGTAAAAAATTCAATTCAAAGAATCGTTCTTCTTTAAACCTTCATTTTTCAAGACCTCGACTAATTGTCAAATGATATGCCATTGACAAAAAACTGAAATTTTGTCTTATTTCGTGTTTGCTATGTGCTTCAAAATGCCAATTTCAGCTTCGGTTAATTGCAATCCTCTGCGCGCCATCATGTTGTTTGCGTATTCAATCGCTTTATCCAATTTAAATGGAACCGATTCTTCTGCTCCGCCCCATGTGAATGAAGGAACAAATTTCGCTGGGAATCCTGCGCCAAAAATATTCGATGAAACACCAATAACAGTTGCGGTATTGAACATCGTGTTGATTCCACATTTCGAATGATCGCCCATGCAAACTCCCATGAATTGTGTATCCGTTTTCACTTCTTCTCCTTTTTCGTAGGAATACGTTGAAATGAAACCGTAATTGTTTTTCAAATTGGATGTATTTGTATCTGCTCCAAGGTTGCACCATTCTCCGATTAAGGCATTTCCTAAGAAACCATCGTGACCTTTATTTGAATAAGCTTGAAAAACCACATTATTCACTTCCCCACCAACTTTACAATGTGGTCCTAAGGTTGTTGGTCCGTAGACTTTTGCTCCTAATTTCAGCGCGCTGTGTTCGCACATTGCGAGTGGACCACGTACAATTGAACCCTCCATAATTTTAGCATCTTTTCCGATGTAAATAGGTCCAGAAGTCGTATTTAAAATCGCTGCTTCAACAACGGCTCCTTCTTCCAAGAAAATCTGAGAAGCATCACCGATAATTGTATTTGTTCTTGACAATTGTTGCGAAGATCTTCCTGCTGTTAACAAGGAAAAATCGGATTTTAATGCTTGTTCGTTCTTTTGAAACAAATGCCAACGCTCGCTAATGACCAAGGGCATTTCTCCTGTGTATGTGACTTTTACAGCACCTGTTCCTTTGCGCGCATACCAAGTATTTTCAGCAACCAATTCTTCATTTTCTGAAAGTGCTAAAATTGCCGCAATCACCTCATCGTTTGGAATCAATGCTGCATTTACTACCAAATCAGCATCAGAAGTTGTTGGATATTTCGCATTCAAATAAGACTCCGTTTCAAAGAAGATTTCCGCTTCGGGTTCAACCAATTTCCAGCGTTCCACATTCGTTAAAATTCCCATGCGCACATCACCAACGGGACGTGTCAAGGTTAATGGAGCCAGGCGCAAATGCAAACCGTTATCGTGCAAAAGTATTTTCATAGCAACAACTTAATTCGTTCTTAGTTTGAAGCGTTTAAATCAAACCCATTCTTTGCAATTTCTTGGGTTAAATTGGCTTCTTTTTTACTAAATAGGAACAACATCACAAACGTTAGTGTTCCATTAATGATCAACATCTCATTTCCAAATTTGTAATCGCCAAAGAGTTGTTTTGAATAAAAATCAAGTCCATAACACATTAATGGAGCTAGGATACAAAC